>JANOPQ010000001.1:0-17942 GCA_031421935.1 Bacteroidota bacterium
ATTTTCTTTAAGAAATTACTTTTAAGCTTGACGCCTATGCGATAGCTATCGGGATAAGAATTCAGAATTGCATATCTTCTCACTTCGCTCTCTGACTCTCCCCTGCAGTACGCACTTCATGCGACAGCAGGGCAAGCGCTCTCCGACTCTCCGACTCTCCTCGTGGTACCTCGCGATCTCCGCCCTTAATTCTTAATTCTGAATTCTTAATTCTTAATTCTGAATTCAATTCGTATTTTCGTATCGATTCGTAATTCGTATCCTTATGCTTAACGCTTCAGCTCTCAAGTCCATTCTCGATAAAGCGATCATCACCTTTCGCCGGTTTCCACTTCCAATTCTAATTGCAAGTGTTGCAGCTTGCTGTTTGATATGGTTAATCGAGGCGAAGGAGCGTGATCCATATTTTTATAATGTGATCCACTTTTTGCTTACTTTATCACTTGCTTTGCCTGCTTTTACGGGTCTCTGTTTTTTTAACGAGCGAAGTAAGCATCCGCTCTATCTACAATTGCTCGGACAAGTTATGCTGGTAGTTCTTGGAGCTTGGTATTATTATTCTATCCCCGTATCTTTTGGTGAGAAGGATGCGGCGAAGCATGTAATTTTAATTTTGAGCATGCATCTTTGGGTGGCATTTGCTCCTTTTGTTCGATACCGTGAAATTCAAGGTTTTTGGCAGTATAATAAAAGTTTGTTTATTCGATTTCTTACCGCCACTTTGTATTCTGGGGTTTTGTTCGGAGGATTGGCTTTGGCCATCTTTGCTATTGATCAACTTTTTGATGTAAGAATAGACGACGAGAATTATGCTCGCTTATGGGTATTAATTGCAACGGTTTTTAACACTTGGTTTTTCCTCTCCGATTTACCTGAGGATTTAGATGTGTTGAATCTGTCAACGGAATATCCAAATGGATTAAGGTTGTTTACTCAATTTGTTTTACTTCCGCTCGTAACAATTTATTTGACGATTTTATATGTCTACATGTTTAAAATTATCATCAGTTCTAATTGGCCTAAAGGATGGGTTTCTTACCTCGTCATTGGATTTTCCACTGCTGGAATTTTAGCTTTATTATTGGTTTGGCCACTGCAAAGCAACGATCGCTTCAAATGGATTAAAGCGTATGTGAAATATTTTTTCATGGCCTTGTTTCCATTGATCTTGATGTTGGCATTTGCTATTTATATTCGAGTGAAGGATTATGGCATCACGGAGAATAGATATTTCATCATTGTTCTTGCTTTATGGCTTTTTGTGAATGCTCTTTATTTTTTATTGAGTTCAATAAAAAACATTAAAGTGATTCCAATGTCGTTGTTTTTTGTGGCTCTGCTTTCGGGATTTGGTTCCTGGAATGCATTTTCTGTAAGTAAAAATTCGCAGTCAAATCGACTCTTAGCTTTTGCAGATCAGTATGGAATGTTGAAGGATAATAAGATGGTACCATTGAGTAAAGGAGTGGTCATTCCCGATTCTGTGATGGTTGAAGTAAGTAACATTACGTTCTATCTAATCAATACACATGGTATTGAATCGATAAAGCCATTGCTGTCTCAAAATATTGACTCGCTTTCTGAAGAAAGTGGAAGATACGATTTAGCACGTAATGTTATGGCAAAATTGAATTTGGAATATACGAATGGATATGAATCAAAGATAGATCAATCGAAAAGGTTCAATTATTCATGCCAAGATAATTCAGACCCATTGGATGTGAAAGGATATTCTTTTTATAAATCGTTTGATTTTTATTATGAAGGTGAAAAGTTTTCTCCAGAGTTAAAGATTGATTCTGCACGATGGCTCGTTCTGTCGCTCAACCTTAACAATCAAGTGCTGTCGTGCAGTTTAAATGACGGTGAGGAATTGGAGTATGACATGAATGCTTTAGTTGAAAAATTATTTACTTATTATTCTAATGCGAATTATTCCGTTCCCCAAAAGGATTTAACTATCTATTTTGAGAGTGATGCATTTAAATGTAAGATTGTTTTTAAATCAATAGAAGGAGAATATTTTATTGATAAGAAAATCGATAGGTTAAATCATGTGAGGATGGATGTACTTTATTTTGGAAAGTAGCTGCAATTAATAATAATGTATACCTTGAATAAAGAATACAATATTATTAATTCTCAAAGTTAATTATTTTTTAAAAACAGTATATCCTAGTATTCCAGTAATTAATACGAGCACAATGAATATAAAGAAGATTGTTTTAGCTATTGATGCTGCGCCCTCTGCTATTCCAGTAAAACCGAATATAGCAGCAACAATGGCAATTACGAGGAAGATGGCTGTCCATTTTAGCATAATGAAATATTATTTTACATGAAATGATTTATAAATTTGATTAATTGAGCGAAAGTGAAAGATAGAGACTCAATACTCCATTTTTTGCATCTGGGAAAGTGTATGTTGTGCCTAGGAATGTTTCTTCTTTTCCTATAGTAGTCGTTCCATGATTGTAACGCAGACCTAGACTTATTGCATTGAAATCTAATCCGACTCCTGCAGCTATCCCCAAATCAAACTTGTTGTAATCATCGGTGTCAAGATTTTCTTCAAAATCAAAGAGATTTACGTTAGATTCGTTTTTTGCTTTTCCACTAATTAAATAAGCTGCATAGGGACCCACATGAATATTTACAAAGTCTGTAATATTAATAACCAATAGGAGGGGTAGTTCTATGTAATTTAAGTTAAAGCGAGCAGTACCATCTACAAACAAGTTATTGTATTTCACTTCTGCTCCTTTCATAGAATAATATAATTCAGGTTGCAAGGCAAAATGATCAGACAGCGGTAATTTGGCAAATAGTCCTAAATTAATTCCAGTTAACATTTTGGTATCATCAACATTCTCTGCATAAAGGTTGGAAAAATTTAAACCTCCCTTTATTCCAATACGAGTTGGGATTGAATCTTGTGCTTGCAAAAAGGAACTGATTAGTAAAAAGGTACTTACTAAAGCTAAGTGAAACTGTAATTTGTGGTTTGTTTTCATTCGTTTATTTATTGGGTGGTGTGTAATTATTTAATTGGAGTTATTTTTCCGTTCAAATCCATGTCTTCGCCTTCCATGAATTTCAATTTTGTGCGATCTTTTTTAGTATAAGTGCCATCTTGCGACACTTTTATTTCGTTATTCAAAGTAAACGTGCGATCAAGACTCAAAAGGTTATTATTATTATTTACGATCCACATTTTTCCTGATTTCATCATGATACCGTCACCAAGTTTTTCCAATGATTGGTGTTTCTTTAATGAATCTGGTGCCATCAATGTATCCTGGCTATTATATTTATCGCGATATTGATGAATACTGTCGGTAGTATTGTAATGAATATCAGGCGGACTCATTTTCTTATTGGCGGAATCAGTTTGAGCATTTGAAATTCCACTAAACAAAATTCCAATAATTGCTATAAGTAATTTTTTCATTTTGTATAGTGGCTTAGTTTATTTAGACTTCTTTTTGAATTTTTTAAATACTAAAAATTTCTAAGATGTTGTTCTTTTAAAGTCACTGGCCGTGTTCCTAACATCTTTCTTTACATCATCATAAGCTGATTTTCCTTTTGAAACAGTTTCTTCAACTTCTTGTTTAGTGTTTTCGAATTTCTCATTTATAGAATCGCAGAGTCCATCAAATTTTGACTTTAACTGATCTACCATATCATCGCTTTTATCCATAATGTTTTTGCGAGTTACTGAACCTTTTTCCGGTGCAAATAAAATTCCTGCTACTGCTCCGATGGCAAGTCCTGCCAATGTTCCTAATACAATTTTTCCTGTGCTCATAATTTATTTGTGTTTTAATGTTTCAAGAATTCCATAATGAGAGATTAGTGAAACGAGTTAATATTTATTTAAAGTTTTTATTTTACAGTGTATTTAAATTTAATAACAATACTTCCATTGTTGATAGTTACTTCATTTGAACTACCAGTAGTTAGTGGGTTGAATGTTCCAGATGCAATTGTTTCTGGAGAGCTTAATAAATCTTCATCCACCACTTCGTATTTCCATTGTTCATTTGTAAATTGAATATTGCTAGTTGGTGTGAGTGATGTCGCGGAAACATCATCTTGAATGTTTGTTGTAAAGTCGTAATCAGTACTTGAGTTTTTACCGAAGTTGATTCTTAAATCTGATCCGCTTCCATCAATATCCCAAGAATCTCCATTCGGATTGGTTGTAGGTACGCCAGAAATGTCAATGGTAGATGCGTATCGATATAAACAACCTGAATTTTCTTCGGCATTTGAATCATAATTATTAGCATTTTTATCTGTGCAGCCTTCGTTTTTTTTACAAGCGGAAAGACTTGTTGCTAGGGCAATAATTGATAGAAATAGAATTTTGTTAGTAATCATAGTTTTTGTTTTTGTAAGTAAATTATTTAATAACACTATTACCCCTTATAATATTCAAAAGAATGGAAATAGCAGCAATGACAAGTAGTACATGTATAATGGATCCTGCACTGTAAGCAAAAAATCCAATTGCCCATGCAATTAATAAGATGACTGCGATTACATAAAGTAGATTTCCCATGTTATTTGTTATTTGTGTTGATTAAAGATTTCAAAAAGTGCGAAGAAAACTACTTACGGGTACTTAACTTCTCATTTTATTGTTTGATTGGTATTATTTAATATTTTAACTTCTTTCTGAAGAGTCATTTTGCATGTTACCAGTAGTAGTTCCACGATTTGGACTTTGATCCCTGCCTCCTTCGCGTTTTTGATTTGCTTCATCACGATTCTGCCCACCTGTAGGAGTTTTATAATCGTGTTGGTGATCCTGGTCTTGATACTCTCTCTGATTTTCTGTTGATTCTTCTTCTTCCTCTTCCATATCAGTAGATTTTTGAGTAGGGGTGTTTATTTTTTGTTGAGGGATCTGATTAGGCTGTCCAGTTTTGTTTTGGCTATTCTCAGTTTGCTGATTTTTTTGGTTGTCGGTCATAGTAAGTTTTTTTAATTTGTTTAAATATATAAATTACATTTTTTCTAATTTTTGTTGACATGTCAATGCATGGTCAAGATGGGTTCGTAATTCTTGAACTGTTAAGGTGGCCCAAGCTTTAATGTCTGAGTCGGATGCTTCGGTGGATGCTTTTTCAAACATTGATATTGCATCTTTATGGTTTTTTACGATCATATCACAGTAAGCTTCGTCAAAATTTTCTGACGATTTTGAGTTTAATTTTTTATGTGCTTCTTGTGCATTTTCGGTTGATGCAGTAGGGATGGAAATAAGTTTTGTTTGGGCTAGTGTCGTTAACTCCTGTAATGATTTAGCGTGATTAATTTCCATTGCTTTTCCTAACTCTTTTACATCTTCTGTTTTTCCAAATTGTTGCGCAAGTTGTGCTAAACTGATTTCTTCCAAATTAATTTCGGTTGCGTTTACTAGAAATTGTGCATCTCGTTCTTTATCGTTGTCTTCAAATTTTGCATCATTATGATCTTCTGCTATTTCCTTGGTATCTTCCACCTTCTGGTCATTACCACATGATACTACTGTAATTGCAATTACAAGGATGAATATTACTTTGAATATTTCTTTTTGATTGATACTTGAGTTTTTCATGTCGTTTGAATTTTAGAATTTCGAATGGACATTACAAAGATGCGTTCATTATAGAAAGTATTTATTACATGATTATGTAGAATTGTTATAATATTCCCATGTTTTTATAATTGCATCATATATATTATTAGTACAGGTTATTGCCTCGTATAGGAAATGCGTGGTGAACGCCCAAGGAGGGTAGTGGCAACTTCATAATACCACCTAAATATCAATTGTGTTATTTGTGAAGTTTAATGTGGTGACAAAAAATAGCGAAAGAGAACGAAATCCCCTTCGCTTTTAATTTCAAAGTAAAGACTATAAAATAAACTGTGCTCCTGTAAAGTATCCCTCAAGTTTTTTACTTTATCATGAACAGTTTTAATAAATGCATATTGTGAATTTTTTAGTGTTTGCTGCACAGGTGTGATGTCAGATAGGGTATTTGCTTTTAGCCGTAGTAGCTCTATACTTGTTAAGCTAAATGCTTCTGCTTTTTCAAGACGGGTTTCAATTGGAGTTTCGTTGCCGTACAAGATTTCTTATTTTGCATTGTCTTTGTCAAAATCTTGCAACGCGTCTCCTAATTCATTCATGTCATGATTGAATTCTCGTTTAAATGTTTCCCAATCGCTTTGCTCCGATTCATATTTGTCAATTTTAGCTTTTAATTCAGCGTTCTTTCGTTCAAGATTTTCTATTCTTTTCTCATATAATGGATCTAATAGTTCTCCCTTTTTTGCCTTTTTTGCTTTTAGCTCAGTGATGCGTATTTCATTTTTATTGATTTTTTCAAGCGCTTCAATTTTATAGGTATTCCATTCTTCATTCACTACTTCTTTTTTTGTTTCTTTCACCGCTTCTTGTTGTGCCTGGTTTAAATCTTGTTCTGCTTCTTGTACCTCTTCCCTTGAATTCTCTACTTTCTTTTCGTTTGATTGACATCCTAGAAAGATCGTTCCAATTGCAATTAGGGCTGCAAATAGGAATTTATTGTTTTTTGTTCTCATTGTATTTAGGTTTAAATGGGTTGAATAGGTTATAGTGTTGGTTAATTTATATTTTCTTGTTCAACTATTTTCTTTATTTACTTTTTTAGAAATTTCTTCCACTTGTTGCATAAATTCAGTCACTTTGGTATCACTTTCAGGTCCAAATGCATCAACAAGAGTTCCCTTGTTTCCATCACTTGTTTCAATAGCATATAATATGGAATTATCTGCTGGATCAGAACTTCCTTCAAAGCGATGGAAATCGATAACCTTTACCTCTTCAGGCTGATAAATTTTTCCTGATTTCAATGCCTTTAAGCCCGATTGTAGAGCTTTGTAATCCTCAGTATATCCTTTCTCAACAAAGCTGTTCAGTGATGATACCATGGTTTTTAAGTCGGAATTATTTATTGGGGTTTTCATTTAAATTTATTTCTGTAATTAATTGTATAAATAGGTTGCGTCTTACCATAATTTGATGAATTCGTGTCAGCATCGTCATTTCTAAAAGAATCTGACTTTACATTTTCACCAATTTTTGCTTGATCTGATTTTGAAGATTTATCTTTTCCTAAATGATCGGTTTCTGAGAGGTCATTTTTTATACTCTTTGGTTTAGATGCATTGGAAGATTCGATGGCGCGGTGTTTTTTGATTGTTGAGTTAGTAACTTTCTTTACACGCTTTTTTCTCGTGACTTTTTTAGGTGATTTCATGATTCATGCATGAAGTCGGAATATCAACTTATTTATATACTAGCACCTTTTCTCGAGATTTATTTTCATATTCATAATTTCTAATATTTGATAGTGTTTTCATTTCAATCCATATGACTAATGATTGAATGAAAGATGGATTATTAATATCAACAAAGCCTTTAATATTCTTTTCCCAGCAAAACAGTAAAATTTGGTGTAATTGATTTGTGTATTTCAAATTTTTTGCAGCCTTGGCACCTAAATGCTTACTTCCATGTAATCCGGATATATAAAATTTGTATTTAGGTAGGAGGTACATTGTTTTTCCCCAATCATTTTTTAATAAAACTTCACCATCATGTTCAACAACGATAAGAAATTTATTGTTGAAATTTTCACATTGATTAATCAATGAACTTAGATTCGATAAGTTTGGACTATAGAGGAGATTCATGTTGGTAGATTTTTGCTAATTAATTGTGTTTGTTACCACAACAGCGCATTTTTTTATGGCGTGTTACACAAAGATGAACCCTATTCCATATAAAATCATTATATAATTAATGATTATTTTTACAAAATTCACATGTATTGGCGTTGAAAATGCCTTAAAAGAATGATTTAAGCTGGAAGAAAAATAGTAAAAGTGGAACCAACATCAGTTACTCCTTCGGCAAATATGTAACCAGCATGGTTTTCGATAATTTTTTTACAAATTGAAAGACCTATGCCTGTTCCTGCAAATTCGGTATCATGATGCAAGCGTTGGAATAGAGTAAAAATACTTTCAGCGTATTGTTGATCAAATCCCATTCCATTGTCGGTAAATTTTATTTTATAAAAATTCTTTTTCGATTCTGTATTTAATACGGATTGCTCTTGTGCAATAACTTTTTCGCATTCAATTTTAATTTCAGGAAATACGGACCTTTTGCTGTACTTTATGGAGTTACTAATTAGGTTTGTAAATAACTGTTGAATTTGAAAAGGTATTACAGTTAATTCAGGTAAAGAAACAGAATTTATTATAGCATTTTTTTCATCTATAATCTGTGCTAAATCCTGTTGTGCAGCTTCTAGGAGAAGATTTAAATCTGTTTTCTCAAAAACTTTTTCAGTTTTATTAGTACGAGAAAACAATAGTAAATCATCAATAAGTATACGCATTCGAGTTGCAGAAATCTTTATTCTAGTAAGATATTCTTTGCCTGATTCAGACAAATCTGCTATTTCCTTTTCAGATATGCGCGATATGAAAGTTAATATTTTGCGAAGCGGCTCTTGTAAATCATGGCTTGCAACATGATTAAATGAAGCTAATTCCTTATTGCTTTGTTCCAACTCCCTGTTTCTTTCTTCTAAAATAAGATGATTCAAATGCTGTTCCGTCACATCGCTGTTAATGCCAATTAGTGTTTTTTTACCTGTTGAATCAATGAGCAATTTGCTTAATGACTTTATGTAACGAACTTCACCATCCTTACGAGTGATTCTAAAAAAAGCACTTGGATAACCTTTGCCTTGTATCACTTCATTGCCACCTTCAATAATTTTAGGCTTGTCTTTAGGATGAACAAACTTCAGAAAATTCTCAATGGTCGCTTCAAATGATTGTGGCTCGCACCCTAATAGCCGGTATTGGTTGTCCGAATAATGTAGTTTATTGCTTTCTAAATCCCATTGCCATGTACTGAAATCGCCTATTTTTTCTGCATGTTCCATGGATGCCAGAACGATGCGCAATTTTTCGTTGGCTACTTTTTCCTTTTTTAAATCTCTATTAATTTTGTAATACGAAAATGCAAAAACACACAATGAAAATAGAAGAAGCAATAAAGTGATGAAAGGTGTAATGGAAATTTTAGAATAGTATTTTTGTTGTCGCTCGTTTAAATAAGTATTTTCCAATTTATTCATTTTAATAATTTGCGAACTCACATTTTCCATCAAGTTTTTTCCTACACGCATGTTAGCGGTTTCTAAGGATTGGTTGTGTGGGATTTGTTTTCTTACAAGTAAAGTCTTTGCTAATTGAGCGAAACGCAGATTGATTAAATAATAAAGTGAATCTAAGTTGTTTTGTTGTTGAAGATTATTATCTGTAAGTTTTTTTAACTTGTTAAAAGATCCGTTTATTTTTTCAAGAGCAGTATTGTAGGGCTGAAGAAATTCAGTTTCGTTTGTAGCTAAAAAACCTCTTTGTCCCGATTCTGCATCTTTAAGATAGGAGAACATTTTTTCTAGTTCAATATTAACCATGTATGAATGATTAATCCAATCGGATGATTCAGCAATTGATGTAGAATGCTTATAAAATATGCCGGAAATAAAAATAAGTATAAACAAGGAAAGGGCAAAAATTGCATTTAAGAAAAAGGAAGGAGTAAAGTGTTTTTTGAAATTCATTTATGGAATATAATAGATTATAAACTCAATAAAAAATTATCTCTGTTTAGTCCTGATGTATGGTATTGCCAATTTATAGTTATTACTTCAGATAATATTTTTTTAAGTGTATCAAAATCACTTGGTTTTTTAATATAGACGTTTGCACCATTGACAAAGGTGTGCTCAATATCTTCCTCCGAAGCAGAAGTCGAGTAAATCGCAATGGCAATATCTTTGAATCGATCATTTGTTTTTATTTCTTTCAAGCATTCCATGCCGTTTTTTAGTGGCATATTCAAATCAAGAAAAAGTACATGTGGTAATATAATATTGGGTTGAGTTAGATGTTGAATTAATTCAACTCCGTCATTCACAGTTCTAACTTTGGTTCTTATTTTCATTTCTCCGAAAGCATCCATAAAAAACATGCGATCATCTTCATCATCGTCGGCAAGTAATATGTGTATGAGTTCATTCTGCATGTTGAATTGTTTAGTTAAAGTTTAATGCGTAATTACAAATAAATACTATTTTACCCTGGCTCGCTAACGATATTTCGTCTTTTGTTTATTATTCGTTGGAAGGTAGAAGGCGTTAGTCCTGTAACATTTTTAAATTGAGTACTAAAATGCGCCGCACTGCTGTAATTGAGCTGCCAAGCTATTTCCGTAAAGCTTAATTGGTTTGTCGTTATCATTTGCTTAGCACGTTCTGTTTTTTGAATGATAATAAAATTTTCTATAGAAGTAAACGTAACTTCAGAAAAAACATTGGATAGATATCCAAAACTGTAATTAAGTTTGTCGGACAAATACACTGAAACTTTTGAACTTTGTATTTTATCGTCCAAATTAACCATTTCAATTATTGCATCTTTTATTTTTTGAACAAGAATGCTTTTTTGAGATTCTACAATATCAATTCCGAAGCTCTTTAAACAAGCTTGCAGTTGTTTAAACATATCATTTGAAACAGTTCCATTCAATTCTACTTCTCCATATGCAATTAGTGAATAGGAGATCTCAAATTGATTCAATTGTTCTTCAAGAACTTTTCTACAAACAGTAGGCATATCATATTTGAGGTAAATTTTCATCTTATTTTTGTTTTATTGTTAAAATTCAAAAATGGAGAATAATGTTACTGCATTTATGCATATTATAAAAAGAATTTACTGTGCTTCTTGGTTTAATTTTTAAATTAAATTGGTAAATCACTGAAAGGAAGGTTTACTAAATCAGGTTTTGAGTTTAATGTTACTGGTATGAAATGAAATAATATTAAACTCTAATGTAAGCGGTTTGAATGTTTTATTTTTCAATAGGCTTATTATATGATCAAATTCTGATACGTTAAAATTAATGAACATATTAGGTGGATTTGAATAATTTGAAGTGATTTTGTTCTTAAATTTATAAATTGTTGATTTTCTAAGGTAAAACTTTTATTCAAAGAATTTGAAAAATGATTTTTGAAACTTGTTATTGAAATTAATTTAAATGAGTTTGCATGGAAGAATTAATGCACCTTCAAGGCGTTTTTTTGTTTCCTTTTGAATGTAAATGCATGCAATATTGTTTAATAAAAAAAAAGGAAGCTGCCTCTTAGAGACAGCTTCCTTTTGATTAGCAATTAAGTTTTAAATTACTTAGTCACTTGTAATTTTCTACTGAATTCTTTGTTGTCTACAACAAAACGTACAGTGTACAATCCAGTTTGTATTTTAGAAAGATTCACTTCTAATTGACCATTTTGAATGGTCATTTGCTCGCTAGAAACTAATGAACCTTTAATATCGTACATCTGTACAACCATCTTACCTTGACCTAAAACAGCAGCATCTACAACGATAGTTGCTTTGTCGCGAGCTGGATTTGGGAAGAATTGTCCAATTCCATTTTCAGCGTTCACGTCGGCAATACCTACACCTACACGTGAAATAGTAGCACGAATCATTAAGTCTTCGATTTGACCAGAACGGTAATCTGACATAGTTCCACCTAATATTTCGAAAGTACGGTTGCTAAAAGGAGCAACTTGATTTTGTCCTAAGGCAACTTGATCACCATTCATGTTCCAACTGATAAAGAAACCTCCGCTATCAATACGAATAGGTGATGTAAACGTAGTATTAACAAATGCTCCAGATATAAATCCAGGTGCAACATCAATTGAATCTAATAATGTTCCGGCAGTATTGTTTGGGCCGTTATCAGCAAATACTTTAATGTGATAACCTACCCCTAATGGATCGGTTACAATGAACATAGAAGTCTTTGTAATATCACAAGGATAGAAAGGCGGAATGAAATGGTTAGCACAACCACCATTTCCACCACTCCAAGAAATACCACCTACAGCAGCAGTTCCATTGTCATAAACTAAGTTAATATCTACTAATGTCGTATCCACAACTTGTAACTCTTGAGTTTTACCATCATTTCCTGCAAATGCATCACCACTTAAAGTAGTGGTATTGATGAAACGGAATGTACCTGCATTAAGTGGAATGAATGGATTTGCAAAATTGATTATTTGAGTTTGGCTTGGTTGCAATGTATCTGTAGCTGCAGTATTAGAAACTTGAACTGCGTTATTCGCTGCTCTTACAATTCCTGAAACGTTAAATGGGTTTAATACTGTGTTACCAGCATTCACAACTTGTGAATTTAACAAATGTGCTCCAGTAGCGTTTTTGGAAATGAAAACAGCACCTGTAACGTCATTGTCTGCATATACGGAAGCAGCATCATTAATGACAAGTGTAGTGGATGCTGGAGGATAGAATTTTATAGCATAAGTAGTAGCAGGGTATATGTCGAAATAAGGATTTAATCCATCATTTCCTGAACCGTTTTCTATTCCTACAGATACAAAGCCAGGATTCGTACTACTAGGACCCGTTTGAGACAGGTACTGATAAGTGATAGAACTGTCGTTGTAATCTAAAATAATTTGGAAGGTGTTGTTTCCATCATAGGCAGGAACAGCATTTACCCAGAAAGGAACACTGTCAAATGTTACCACAACTGAATCTAAACCTGGACTTGTCCATTTCCAGCATTTCGCAACATTTTGTGCGGCAGGTAATGGTGCATCTTCAAAATTTAAATCCGACATTAAAGCTGCAACGAAATTGTTTTTTGCATCTGGAGTTGGAATTACAGGAAACGCAGCCGCAAACGTGGTGTTTGGGTTGAATACCAAGTAACCATTTGATCCAATCCAAAAACGATCTACTGTATACCAATAATATTGGAAAGGTGCAGGCAATGTGAATGGTCCAACAGCATTGTCATCCGCCAATCCTGTAATTTGCTCCGCAGCTGGATTAGAAGAGATGTCAATCCAATTGAAAGTTGGTCCGTTTGGATCATTACTGTCTCTCCAAACATTTCCATAAGCATCAGGTCCACCTGAAGTTTGAGCGTAAAGTCCGATAGTCGAAGCTAAGCAGACTGCTAATAGTAAAATTTTTTTCATATTGTTTTATGTTTTTTGGGTTTCTAAGTTAATCGACTAAATTAGAAAATTATGAGGTAAAAGTGGTTGTAAAAAGAATTAAATTCTTAAGAAAAATTATTATTAATTTTATAGAGTCTGTAAAGTATTGATTTTAAGAGTATTTTGAAAATGTTTCAATTTTAAAATTACAAGCCAAAACTGAAAATTCCTATCAATCCACCTGTCGTTATGGCCATCAATTTGTAAATGTTAAAGCGATGATCGCTCCCTGACTCAAATAAAATGGTTGTGCTGATGTGTAAAAAGATACCAATAACAAGCGCCATGATGTTGTTATAGTAATTTTCAAAATCACCTAATGCTTGTTCTTGAAAGAGAATTCCTATTAAAGCACCAATGGGAGCCATAGATGCAAAAATTACTAAATAAATAAATGTTTTAGCTTTTGATACACCCGATGCAATTAACATACTGACTAATGCAAACGCTACTGGAATATGATGTAACATGATTCCATAAAGTAAACTATGCCCATGACTATGATCATGCGTAGCCCCAATTTCAGAAACGGTAGCCAACGGCATGCCCTCCAGAAAACTATGTAATGATAGACTTATCATCATAGTCAATGGAAAAGCTCCATGGTGATGCGAGTGTACATGGATATGTCCATGCTCTATTCCTTCCGAAAATAATTCTAAAACTATTTGTAAAAAGAATCCAAGCATAATCCATATGCCAATGGATGCTCCGCTGTTTTTATAAACCTCCGGCATTAAATGTAATACGCTAATAGCAAATAAAAAGGCTCCAGAAAATGAAAGGAGTAATTTTAAAAAGTTTTTAGATGGGTTTTTAATAAAAAAATACACCCCTCCGCTGATAATGACAGAAGCAAATAACAGAAATATATCGAAGTAATCCATATTATAATTTTCTGGTTACAAAGATGAGTCTTTTTGATTGATCTAAATTAAAATGATTTAACGAATAATCGCCATAGATTTCCAAAACGCTAAGCCCTGCCTTCGCAAAAAAACGTAAAAAATCTTCCGGATATAAAAGTCTAACTTCCTCTGTAAATTGATATGATTTCCCTTGATCTTCAAAAGAAATATTTTTCACAATTTTGCCCGCTTCAATCTTTTTGCTGATTTGAAATAGAATCCCATCCACCTCTTTACTTTGGTTCGACACAAGGTGTTTTTCCGCATAATATGAATTCAAGTAATCAAGGATAAAATAGCCACCCGACTGTAAGTTTTTAGCAGTGGATTGGATCACCAATTCGTTTTCATGTTCCCTCTCAAAATAACCAAAGCTGGTAAATAAATTGAATACAGCATCAAAATAGTTGGTGCGTAAAACTCTTCGCATATCATGCCTGAAAAATTGCAAATGATCATTTTCAAATTTTTTGCAGTGTAAAATATTTTCCTCTGATAAATCAACTCCTATTACATCGTATCCGCATTGATTTAAATAAATGGAATGCCTACCTTTTCCACAGGCTAAGTCTAATACTTTGCTTGATTTTGGAAGATGGATTCGGGTCAATAATAGATCAAGAAAATCTTGCGCTTCTTTGTCGTTTCGGTTTTTATAAAGAAGATGGTAATAGGGGGAGTTAAACCAGGATTCAAACCAACTTTCAGGTTTCATTTCTTTGTATTGATTTTTAATTCACAAATTTTAATCTTCACCGAGTCATGTAAGCTACGATTCAAGTTTTTAATACACTAGTTTTTTGTGAATGAGTCGATTAAGTGTTGGATAGAACACCTTAGTTTTAGGATCTAGTGCATGCAAATTTATGGTTTTTAAGTATTCGTAAGTTCACAAGGGTCGAGATATCTTTTTTGATGAGTTACTAACTCTTTTCCATTTTCGGGTAAAAGGATGGATTATTCGGTTTATTTTTGAAGCCAATGAGCAAGTTGAAGCGAAAAGGTTTTTTCCCACAAAGTTTAAAGGTATGGAAGCATAAGCGAACTACGCCAGGTGCAGCACCGGGCGCCATTAATTTGGCAGAAGATGCTTTCGCTCCTGTTCTCCATGTCACTTCCTTTAATACCGAATTATTATTTGAGATGCCTTTTGATAGTCTTGATCAAGTTCAAGAACGAATCGAAAAATATCCTGAAATGATTCATTGGATAGAACTAAAAGGATTTGGTGATCGGAGTCTGTTGGAAAGATTTTGTTATGAGTATAATATCCATCGACTCGAAATGGAGGATGTGATCAATACTTATCAACGACCCAAGCTGGAGGAATTCGACGATCACTTGTTTATTGTAACTCGTTTGCTGAAGATGAACGAGGGCACATTACACAACGATCAACTTTCATTGTTTGTAAAGGAAAATATTGTTATCACGATTCAAGAATATTATGACGATTATTTTGAAGCTATTCGTACTCGTATTCGAAGTGGTAAAGGACATTTGCGTTCTTCTTCTTCCGACTATTTATCATATACCTTATTGGATTCTATTGTGGATACTTATTTTCCATTACTCGAAGTGCTCGGTGAGCGCTTGGATGAATTGGAAGATGAACTTTTTACTAAACCTACACGCAGCTCATTGCAAAGAATTCAGCAAATTAAGAGAGAGCTTATCGTTCTTCGTCGTTCCGTTTTTGCGGAAAGAGATAAAGTGAATGATATTTTAAGAAGTACTTCTGGAATTATATCGGATCAAACGAAATTGTATTTTAGAGATACGTATGATCATACCATTCAAGTGATGGATTTGGTAGAGAGTTATAAAGAGATTACCGCATCACTCATGGATATTTACCTTTCAAGTGTGAGTAATAAACTGAATGCAGTGATGAAAGTATTGGCTGTCATTTCCACCATCTTCATTCCTTTAACTTTTATAGTTGGCGTATATGGAATGAATTTTCCAAATGTAGATCCTGAAACAGGTGAAAAACTTCCCTTAAATATGCCTGAGTTGTATTCACCTTATGGGTATGTAGGCGTGATGTTGTTTATGCTCATCTTGGTTTTAATTCAATTGTATGTTTTTTGGCGTAAAGGATGGATGGACAAAACCTGAGACGATGAATGTAGAGAAGAGATGGTTTGTTAATGTGATTTTACCTTTGCCCTTGCCTGATTTGTTCACGTACGAAGTGCCGGAGGAATTGCGCGAAGGTGTTACTCCTGGAGTACGTGTTGTAGTGCAATTTGGAAAGCAAAAGGTGTATTCTGCTCTCGTTTATGAGTGTCATCATCAAGCGCCTCTACAATATTCAGTAAAGGAAGTGTTGGCTGTTTTAGATGAACTTCCCGTGGTCAACCATCAACAGTTTAAATTGTGGAAATGGATGTCGGAGTATTATCAATGTGCAATGGGCGAGGTGATGCTCGCCGCATTACCCTCAGCATTGCGCTTGGAAAGCGAATCGAAAATCACTCGCAATCCTTCTTTTAATCACGATACATCAACGCTTACCGATCACGAGTATGTAGTGTACGAAGCTTTGGAATTTAAAGAGGAATTAACGCTGAAAGAAGTAAGTAAAATTTTATCACTAAAGTATGTTTTACCCGTGGTGAGAAGTTTAGTAAATAAAAATGTTCTGTTGGTTCATGAGGAAGTGGAAGAAAGATACAAGCCTCGTTTTGTGGATGTGATTTCTTTGAATGAATTGGATTTTCCAGAAGATGTGCTCGGTGAGTTGATGAATAAATTAGAGAAGAAAGCGCCGAAGCAATCCGATCTCATCCTAACTTTTTTGCATTTGAGTAAGGAGATGGATGAAAAATCAATCTCAAAAGCACTCTTGATAAAGAAATCAGGAAGTAATTCAACAGCATTAAATGCACTCCTCAAGAAAGGTGTTCTGTTATCCGAAAAGAAGCAGGAAGATCGAATTCAAGCCTATACCGGTAAGTTGATTCCACCTCTTGTTTTAAATCCTTATCAAGATCAAGCATTACTTGATACAGAATTGGCTTTTGAGAATGGAAAGGTTGGTCTTTTACATGGAGTGACATCCTCTGGAAAAACGGAGTTGTATATTCATTTGATTAAAAAGAAACTGGATGAAGGAAAACAAGTATTGTATTTGTTGCCTGAAATTGCTTTAACAACTCAGTTAATTACTCGTCTTCAAAAACATTTTGGTGATCGCTTGCTGGTTTATCATTCTCGATTTAATGAACAGGAAAGGGTAGAGGTTTGGAATAAATTATTGGCTGATAATTTGACTAGTGAATCGTCGTCGTTCATGGTGATTGGTGCCCGCTCTTCTGTTTTTTTACCCATGGAAAAGTTGGGGTTGACGATCGTGGATGAAGAACATGATCAATCCTATAAGCAAGTGGATCCTGCGCCTCGTTACAATGCAAGAGACGCTGCAATAGTCATGGCGGCACATCAAGACGCTTCTATCTTATTAGGTACTGCCACGCCAAGCATGGAGTCCTATTTTAATGCGTTGTCAGGAAAGTTTGATTTGATTACGTTGGATCGTCGTCATGCTGAGTTGGAAATGCCCTTGGTGAGTATTGTAGATATGAAAGATGCTCGCAATAGAAAGCAAGTCAGTGGAAATTTTTCGCACGCACTTCTGGATGAGTTGAAATTGATTTTAAAAGAAAAGCAACAAGCCATTTTATTTCAAAATAGAAGAGGGTTTGCCCCTTATCTCGAATGTAATGTTTGTTCATGGACACCACTTTGTACTAATTGTGATGTATCCTTAACGTATCATAAGTTTAAAAATGAAATTCGTTGTCACTATTGTGGTTATGTGCAAGCACCCCCACAAAAATGTTTGCAATGTGGTGAT
>JANOPQ010000002.1:0-35434 GCA_031421935.1 Bacteroidota bacterium
CTTCTGTATTTTACTGGACAAACAAAATGATATATCAATACTGACACATTATGCGACTTATGAATATATTTACTACCGCTCATTCTCCAAATTTAATAAATACGCCGCAAGCGGCGGGGAATTAACCCTTAGAGATTAAAAATCTAATTTGATTTAAACTCAACTTTCTTTTAATGTACTAAAATCTCGATGACACTTTTCTCCCCTACCTCCAAACTCACCCTTCCTCCCATCACGAGTGGCTGATTATTTTGGATATGTCCGGCTTGAAAATTCATGCATACCGGAAAAGTATATTCACGTACGGCTTCCGAAATAATTTCTTCGGCTGTTTTTCCGAAGGGAATAGCGTTATCGCGCATATCACTCATACCGCCTACAATGAGACCAGAAAGTCCATCCAATTTTCCCGAACGTTTTAGTTGCATCATCATACGATCGATGTGATAGAGATACTCATCCAAATCTTCAATGAATAATATTTTACCTCTGGTATCGATATCCGACGCAGAGCCAGACAACGCATACATCAAAGAAAGATTTCCTCCTACCAAAATTCCTTCTTCTTTTCCTTTCCTATTCCATGGTGAATTTTCAACTGAATAGCGGAGCTCCGCACCCGTTAGTAGCTTTCTCAAATTCTCGAGTGCATCGGGTGTACATCGATCACCACCCATACTAAACACCATGGTAGCATGAATAGTTGGAATTTGCAATTGTTGGTGCAGGTGATTGTGAAAAACAGTTAGATCACTAAAACCGATTATCCATTTTGGCTTTTGTGCGAAGCGATTAAAATTGAGTTGGTCGATGATTCGCATACAACCATATCCTCCTCGTGCACTGATGATGGCATCTACAGCTGGATCATCCATCAACTCTTGCATATCGGCAGTACGTTGTGCATCACTCCCCGAAAACTGATTTTCGGCAGCGTATAAATTCTTCGCCGTTTTAACTTTAAAACCCCAACTCTCTAATAAAGAAATTCCAGGAGCCATCTCCTCTGGACTTACTTTTCGTGCAGGGGCACAAATTCCAATGGTACTTCCGGGAACTAAGTAGGGAGGGATTTTCATAATTACGCAAAGATAGGTAGCCGCATTTAATTTACGACACGCATTTGGTTAATTGCAAATTGGCAAGTTGGTAAATTGCTGCGCCATGAAGTCTGTACGAAGTACTGTACTTCATGGGTAAATTGCTGCGCCATGAAGTCTGTACGAAGTACTGTACTTCCTGGGTAAATTCGTTTCGCGAAGCTACGACATGAAGTCTGTACGGAACCCAGAAGTTTTAGTGAAGCGAAATACTTCTGGGAATTACTGTACTTCCTGGTTGTCGCGAGGCTTCGTGATGGTGGGTTGGTGGAATAGTAGATTAGTGCTGCGTGGCCTCGCGATAGTGGTCCGAAAGGTATCTAGATAGAGCTTTGAAAAATGGAGAATTTTTTCTAAAGTTTCCCTTAACTATTATAAATTAATCATCCTTCCGTTTTGTATCCAACTTGTATGAAAGTCCAATTTGCAAATTCAATAATTTTAAGTTGCTAGAATATTCGTTTGTGGCAAGGGGTGTGTCTTTTTCAGTTTTTACATTAATTAAATACTCGGGGGTAATGAAAATATCAAAATTGAGTGGGCGTATGTTGAAAATTTCGGTGAATTGAAAATTTATTACTCCTCCAAGACCAACATAACTAGATTTAAAAGTACTAAGGATATTTTGGGGGTAGTAAATGTTTGTTGCATTTAAAACACTATATTTAAAATTTGCTCCTGTTTTAATTTTTATTCTCTCCTTTAAGGGTATTGCAAATAATATTGAAGAGGATAAACAATGTTTATAATTAGTACTAACAAAACCATATTTCGTAATATTAAAGTTGTCATTTACATCAATTTCGTTTTCAAAATAATCATAAGAAAATAGCAATTCCATCTTCTTATAAATTCCTTCAATGTTTAAATAGCTACCAAAACCAAGCGAATTATTGACGAAACTATTATCCGAATATTCAACACCAGATCTAAGTCCAATATTTTGACCAAATAACATTTGATTGAAGAAAATTAGAATTGATAAAATAAATAATTTCTTCCTTTTCATATTTCAATAAGATAAAACAATTTCAAACGCTAATAAACCATATTTTGTTGTTGCTAAGAAATAATAATATAAATGGAAACTAAAAATTGTTAAACACTACAATTCAACTAAGAATTCATTTAAAGTTTTTCTTTTGAAGCCAGTTTGAAGAATCACTTGGAAAAGGTATGTTTTTCGAATAAAAAACCTTTTCATTTATTGGTTGAATAATATATTCAGATCCACATTCCCGGAAATACTCGAATTTTTCTAAGACAATCGAATTATTCAATACAACTTTGCCTTTTAATTGATGTACTGTATAAATATCGATTCCACCGCCGCCGCAACCAGTTTCATTAAAATATTGAATAACAATTGAATCATTCAATATTTTATATACTCCCCAATTAACTCGACTCTTATGTAGAAATTGTCTTTTCGAGATTTCCTTCCAGAATTCTTCTATAGGACTTAAAGCACAGTAGCCATCATTATACAATATCATACTTTTTACAAAAGAAAATGTACTTCCCGGATCCAATTCAAAATACATTGCTTTTTCCAAACACGTCCCAGAATCAGTCAAATGTATGTTCCAATAATCCTTCCTTACATGAGAAATTGGTGCACAAGCAGTATACAATGTTATTAAACTAATTACAAAAAGTTTCGGTACACTGAACCAATTATACATTTCGGTTTAAATAAGTAGGATTTTTAATGTTTAGTAAAGATAGAAAATTCTCGAAAAGTGGTAATCAAATTACCGGGTAACGGCATACTTCAACCTGAAATTTACAGCACACTTCAACCTTATCTACAATACACTATTTATCTTTATCTACTTGAATGGGATTACCTGTTCGATAATTAATTTTAAAATTATTTAAAACAGGTATTTGATTGGCGGGTAAAAAAACACTGGCGCCGACGCCGATAAAAATCCCTCCTCCTACTAATGGATCAATTATAGGTCTAGCCTTGTTCCCTTCGTATGAATATTTTGGTGCTGTTTGACCAAAAAAATAAAAATCTAATCCTTCTCTTTTCAGTTCATAAAAACCCATCTTAGTTGCTTTGAGTAGAAAATTACCATCGTGAACCGCATAAACCGTTTTGCTATCCAATTCTACATTCTTCCCTTTTTCCTCACTCCATACCATAACTCTAATTTTATCAGTATGAATTGAGTCAATATAAATTGTGGTGGTGTCTGGAGAATTATTCTTAAATTGATTGTAATCGTAATAAATTCCTGGTTTAAAATTTTCCGTAACGTAAATTGGAATTTTCATCCTTTCTACGCTGTCAAGAATTTGCAACTCTTCAAAAGTATAAGAAGTTCCATTTCTCGTTTGAAGATTGTCAACCTTTTTTAATTCAACAGCCACTTCGCATAAATGCTCACTAACCGATTTAAGAAGTTTTTTTGTCAAGTCCGTTGACGATTTCATTCGATAAACACTATCAATAGAATATAATTCTTCGTATTTATTCTCTTCGTATTTCTTAAATATTCGCATTGTTAATTTAAGGCTTCCAACATCCCACATTTCTTCTGCTTTCTCGCTTAAACTCAAATCATACAAAATGATAGAAATTTCATTTTCGGTAGTAGGGCTAACCTCCTTACTCTGAAAAAAGTTACATAAACCTTCGATAAAATTACCTTTGAAATTAACTGGTGTATTTACATTAAATATTCCTGTTTGTACAAAACCCAATGTTTTTTTCGTTAACCGACGGTCAATTCCATTCACTTTAGTGAAAGGAGAAATCCCCTTTGCACATTTATTTGAAAGTATTAAAGTAGATTCTTGCGCTTGAGAAATAGTTGCATTGCAAATGAATAGAAATATGTATATCAAATAGCATTTAATGATATCGAATAAAGTGAGGGGTGGAAGTAATTTCATGTCCTTAAATTTTACTTAATATTTTTCCTTTGAAGCCAGTTTGAAGAATCACTTGGAAAAGGTATGTTTTTAACAAAATACTTAACTGTATCAATGGGTATTATGACATACCCCTTTTTTTCGGTTGCATATGAACAACCATTATTAAACTGATAACTTGTAATAGTAATTGAACCTTTATCAACAATTTTCCCTGCTAATTGATGAACAGTGTAAAGAAAAGGACTCCCACCTCCACATCCTGTATTAGCAAAAAATTGAATTACAAGAGAGTCTTTCAGCAATTTATACCTTCCCCAACAGACATCACTTCTCATAAGAAATTGCTTGTGTGACATTTGTTTCCAAAATTCATGCTTATAATGAAGGGCACAAAATCCATTATTATATAATATCATGCTTTCAAGATTAAATTTATCATTCTCAAGTACTCTTTCGAAATAAAGAGAATTAGCAAAATAAACACTCGAATCCGTCGAATTACAACTCCAATAATCTTTATTTACAACCGAAATAGGTAGGCAAGCCTGCAGCATAATCATTAAAAATAATAAAACTATAATACACTTAAAGTACTTGACCATATTATTAATAAAATTTATAAGAAGCCGTACCGAAATAGATATTACCAGATGGGGTATTTTCATACGGAGTAACGAAAAATGAACTCCATGCGACATCAAATCCCAAAAGCTTAGGATCATTAAACCAGCTATGCATTCCATTTTGAATTAAAAGGATTCTCATTGTTACTCAAAGATAGTTAGAGATATTTGAATTACAGCATTCTTTGGTAATCCCGATAGCTTTCGAACGATAGTCGCAAGACTTGGCGGTGGTGATCCCACGGTGTACATGAGGCTATGCCATCAAATCATTCTCATCGCGAAGTTTCGCGATTTCAAACCTGCCTCGTAGAATTGTGAGATTAACTACATTTGCACAGAATTTACTAGACCGAAGAAAGATCCCCCTATGCGCTATTTAGTCACTGCCGCCTTGCCTTATGCCAATGGTCCTTTACACATCGGACATATTGCAGGTTGTTATTTGCCTTCCGATATTTTTGTTCGTTATCAACGTTTGATGGGTCGGGATGTGAAATACATTTGTGGTTCAGATGAGCATGGCGTGCCCATCACCTTGCGTGCGCGTAAAGAAGGCATCACACCACAACAAGTAGTGGATACGTATCATGTCATGATGCGCAATAGCTTTCAGGAGTTTGGAATTTCTTTTGATATCTATCATCGTACTTCTGATAAAATTCATCATGAAACGGCTTCTGATTTTTTTACAACGCTTTACAATAAAGGTGTTTTTAAGGAAGAAGAAACAGAACAATATTTTGATGAGGAAGCGAATCTGTTTTTAGCCGATCGTTACATTACAGGAACTTGTCCGAAGTGTGCGAATCCAAATGCGTATGGCGATCAGTGTGAAAAATGTGGAAGCTCATTAAGTCCGCGTGAACTCATCAACCCACATTCTCAGTTAAGTGGAAAAGCTCCCGTATTGCGCAAAACGAAACATTGGTATTTGCCTTTAGATACGATGCAGCAAGAGTGGTTGAATGAATGGTTGTTGAGTAAGGAAGATGCTTGGAAGAAAAATGTTTTTGGTCAGTGCAAGAGTTGGCTCGATCAGGGATTGCAGCCGCGTGCAGTAACGCGCGACCTCGACTGGGGTGTGCCTGTTCCATTGCCTGGAAATGAAGGCAAGGTTTTGTATGTGTGGTTTGATGCACCCATCGGTTATATCTCTGCAACGAAGGCGTTAACTTCTCAATGGGAAGATTATTGGAAAAAAGAGGATAGTAAGTTGATTCATTTTATTGGAAAAGATAATATCGTTTTTCATTGTATCATTTTTCCCGCGATGCTCAAAGCGCATGGCGATTACATCTTACCAGAAAATGTTCCTGCTAACGAATTTTTAAATTTAGAAGGCGATAAAATTTCTACATCGCGTAATTGGGCGGTGTGGTTGCACGAGTATTTATTGGATTTCCCCAATAAGCAAGATGTATTGCGTTATGCATTATGTGCTACGGCTCCTGAAACCAAGGACAATGATTTCACCTGGAAAGATTTTCAAGATCGTAACAACAATGAGTTGGTCGCTGTGTTCGGAAATTTTGTGAATAGAACATTGGTGTTAACTGCTAAATATTATGAAAATAAAGTTCCTGCAAGAGGGAAATTAGATGATGCAGAAAAAACTTGTTTGGATGCACTAACCTCTGCACCAAAATTAGTGCAAGAAAGTATTGAACGTTATCGTTTCCGCGAAGCACTGTCACATGTGATGGATTTAGCGAGAGCAGGAAATAAATATTTAGCCGATACCGAACCGTGGAAATTATATAAAACAGATCCAGAAAAAGTAGGAACAATTTTAAATATAGCACTCGAAATAACAGCTGCTCTCTCCTATTTATGCGAACCGTTTCTTCCTTTTACTTCGAAGAAATTACAAGGCATGTTAAACATTGATGCTAAAAATTGGGAGGAGGCATTTGGGAATGATGCATTCACCCCCGGACATCCACTGAATGAAGCCTCTTTATTGTTTGACAAAATAGAAGACGAAGCCATCGCGCAACAAGTAGCAAAATTGGAAGCAACGAAAATAAATAACGCCCCTGCAGAAGAAATATCTACAGGAGAAAAATCATTAACTCCATTTAAGGATGTTACCACTTACGACGATTTTAGTAAGATGGATTTACGTGTGGCTACCATTATTGCAGCGGAAAAAGTTGAGAAAGCGGATAAGCTTTTAAAACTTACCTTGGATACCGGTATTGATACTCGTACTGTTGTGAGTGGAATAGCACTTCATTTTAATGCAGATGAAATTATTGGTAAACAAGTAACCTTGCTCGCCAATTTAGCGCCTCGAAAAATTAAAGGTATTGAGTCGAATGGAATGATTTTAATGGCCGAAGATACCGATGGGAAATTAGTTTTCGTTCAACCTGCTAGAGATACGAAGAACGGAAGTACGATTGCTTAAGAACAATTTCGAATAAGATCTCTTTAAACTACGGAGAACACAAAGATTTTCAATGAGGTCGCAAATAAAATGTGTATAAATATTACTTCTCATCAAGATTAAATCCGCGAGTATCGTATTTATCCGTGTCATCCGTGTTCAAAACTGATGATCTACTAATTATCCGCAAATTAGTGGTAAAAAACAATTAGAATTTTGTAAAGAAAATAAATAGTGATCTTAAAGTGTTGTTTTTTTGATTTGATCTTTAACTTGAAATATTGATTGTAGAAATGGAACGCGGATGACACGGATAAATACGATTTCCACTGATTTGATTGTCTTTTGCGACAATGTTTTTTTGTTTTCAATAAGCAATTTAGTAAAGTAATTTCTCCGTGTTTCATTTAGTCTTCGCGAGAAAATATATCGACAAGAAAATCGCCCAAGAATCTTAGCGCCTTAGCGTCTTTTTAACCTGAGCTTGCCGAGGGTTGCGAGAAAAATTAGCGAAGAGAAAAGCGTCTGCAAGCCTTTGTGAGAAATTTACTTTCGAAGCAATTCAATCTTTAGCCAATTATTCAAATCGCTCAATACCTCATTGCTGATCTGATGCTGCATCGCATATTCTTTCCCATAAATTTGAAAACCATATTGTGTTAGCGTATTAATAATTTTTCTTCCATCGCTAATTGGAATCACGGCATCCATGGTTCCATGACTTACAAAAATATGCGTTCGTTGTTTTAGTGCGGCTGGACTTTGTTGCGTATTGATCTCGTCCGGAAACCTTCCACTTAAACAAACTAAGCCTTTGAATCGATGTGGTGGCGTTAATCCAACACGAAGTGATGTGATAGCTCCTTGACTAAATCCACCCAGAAATATATTATTTGTATCAACATTGTACTTCTTAATGATCTGTGCTATCAACAAATTTAATTTTTTCTTGCTTTGAAGGGCTTGCTCCAAATTCTCCTTGAACATTCCATTGCCAAACTGCAAATCGTACCACATATATCCACCTCCTTCTCTGTCAAAGGGTGCTCGCACCGATACCACCAATAAGTTTTGAGGCAGCGATTTCGTCAAACTCAATAAATCCATTTCATTGCTGCCAAATCCGTGTAATAAAAACAATACAGGTGGATGGGCGGACGAGGGAAGAGATGGTTCTACCACCTTATAGTATAAAGGTTCCTGCGACTGGCAACTGCTTCCTTGCAGCAAGACCAAGAAGAAGAGGAAGGTAGAGAAAAAATAAAGAAATCGTTTTCTTTGCATATTGGAGGCTACTTTTTTCGATGGAATGGTAAAAGTACGGAAAATGAATAGGGAAAAGAGGATTCCATCTAAAGAATATGATACAAAAAACATCGATTTTACTTAACTTCGTCGTCTCATGAAAAACCGAGCTGCACTATCCCTCCTCTTTTATTTTATTCTGACAAATTTACTTGTCGCCCAAAATCTCAGCGTAAGTCCTACTCAATTAAACTTTGGGATCAAGAACGAGTTGACTCCCGATAGTCAGCAAGTCACCATTTCCAACGCGACGGGCTACGACATAACGGTGACGGGTTACCGCTTTTACGCGAAGTATGGAAGCAATCCGTTTAGTACCAGCGCTGGCAACATCACGATTCCGGATGGAGGAACTCAAGCGATATGGATTAAATTTGAGGTTCGCCATAATGTTTATCACAACAGCGAATTATTTATTTTAAATGACGGGCATAAAGGCGCTTTGCGTGTTGATTTATTAGGTCAAGGGCGTTATAGTAAAACGTATTACAATAACACCGAAAATTTAATAGAGCAAGTATTAAAAGATACATTGCACGATGTGATTGGTAGAAATTATAATAATTTAGGATATAATACTGGTCGTGATTTCATGTTCATGCAAATCGACAATAAAAAAATTAATGGTCAGGGCGCAACACAAAATACGATTGAATGTGTTTATACAGGTCGGCAAGCAGTGGGTTATATTGATCGTACTGACTGTCAAAATTTAGCAACGTATAGTTTCAATACAGAGCACACTTTCCCTCAAGGATTTTTTAATTCTCTAGAACCAATGCGTGCTGATTTGTTTCATTTATATCCTACGGACGATAATGCGAATAATGTACGGGCCAGTTTACCCTTTGGAGTGGTTAGTAATCCAACGTGGCAAGTGGGAGGAAGCAAATCCAACAACAGTACTTTTGAACCAAGAGACGCACATAAGGGGGAAGTAGCTCGAGCGATGTTCTATTTTGTTTTGCGTTATCAGAATTACAACAATTTTTTAACCAATCAAGAAGGAATATTACGTCAATGGCATGAGCAATTTGGAGTAGATGCCATTGAAATTAAAAGAGGAAACGATATTGCATCTCTACAATTAAATCGAAATCCATTTATCGATTACCCACAATTCATAGAACGAATTACTTCCATAAGTAATACTTCGGTAGGAAACACCAATACCTCTACCGACACGCCTGAAGATACCATTGACTTTGGATTAGTCAACGCTACGGTGGCGAATCAATATACTTTTTGGTTGGCAAATGATGGGGTTGCTCCTTTCACTGCTTCTAATTTCAATTTCAATTCAGCAACTGTTTTAAGTTTTATCAATGGCACTGGAGTAAATACAACGGTTCAACCTGGAGAAGCTATTCCGGTAGAAATTGTATTAGCTATGGCTGCGCCCAACCCCAACTTCGTAGGAACACTCAACTTTAATGTGCAGGGAACAGGGTTGCTGGCCAACGTTAGTATTCCGATCATAGCTAATTTAAGCATGACAGGAATAGATGATATCACTAACGGGAATGCCTATACGCTTTTTCCCAATCCGGCGCAGGATCTTTTATGTGTAGATGGTTTAACGGCAGAAATGAAAAACATAAAAGTGATTGATGTGTTGGGAAAAGTTCGTTCTGTTGCAAGTACATCTCCTAACCATTGCATTTCCATTTCTGGTTTACAGGAAGATGGATTTTACATTTTGCAATGGGAAACGCAAGGAGTAATTTATCGAAAATCGTGGATAAAGAATTGATCATACTACAACCTCAGGTTTCAACCTCAGGTTGTGGTGTGTAAATTTATTTCAATTGCGAGAGGATGGTTGCCTCATCCGTTAAGCCCATATTTTTCCAAATCAATTTCCCATCCTTATATAATTCTAAATAAGGAATTCCTTGGATTTGTTTTGCTTTCATTAATTCAGGATTTTCGTCTGAATCTAATTTAATCAATGTTAATCGACCTCCTTCTTTCTCTACAACACCCGCCAAAATAGGAGCGAGCTTTTTACAAGGACCGCACCACACCGCATGAAAATCGACAAGCACTAATGGTTTTTCAGCAACCAATTTTAAATACGCCTCTTCACTAAGACCTTTCGCTTGAGGAACATCATTTTCCCGTACCATCGGTTTCTCGGCATTAGCCCATGCCAACATGCCTCCGCCGAAATTATACACTTCACCAAAACCCAACTCTTTCATTTGATTTGCGGCATCACTACTTCGACTTCCCGCTTTGCAATACACTAAAACAGGTTTTGCCTTATCCAATTTTGAAAGTGCATCTTTGAATCCTGTATCATAGATATTCAAATTCACAGCACCTTTCACATGACCTGCAGCAAACTCCTCTGGAGTGCGAACATCTAAAATAATGGCATTATTCTTTTCGACCAACAATTTTTCGAATTGCTCAATAGACACTTTTTCATTTACGCTTTTACCGTTGTTTGCCGATTGCTGACAAGCGGCTACAAGAAAAGAAAGTACTAACGTAACGCTTAATATTATTTTTTTCATAGATGATATCATCTAACAAAAATAGGGATTAATAATATAAGGAAGTCTTTATTCATAGACGGCGGCAAACATTTTCAATAATTACCTTACCTTACTCTCTATCCAAACTGCCAATGAACTACCAATAATGGGTGCTGAAACATATATCCACAAAAATTGCCACTCTCCCGATATGATGGCAGGACCTAAAGATCGAGCTGGATTCATGGAAGCTCCTGAGATGGGTCCAGCGAAGAGTGCTTCCAATAACACCACCGCACCTATAGCCATTCCTGCCATGATGCCCTGCTCTCTGCTGCCCTGTGAAACACGGAGGATGACGAACATCAAGAAAAAAGTTAATAGGATTTCCAATACAAACGATTGCATTACACTTCCAGTCGGGGATGTTCCACCCAAGTGTTCGTTCAGTGGAAACAATAAGTGTAAAGATAGACTTGCTAAAACTGCACCGACACTTTGACTCAAGATATAGGGCAGAATTTCCTTTACTGGAAAAACTTTTCGAAATGCAAATGCAATCGTTACGGCCGGATTAATATGTGCACCCGAAACATCTCCCAATGCATAAATCACAGCAGCAACTATGAGTCCGAAAGTAGCGGCAATTCCAGGATGCGTAATCACACCATTCATCTCTTGATTGATGATGATGGCTCCTGTGCCACAAAACACCATCATATAGGTTCCGATGGCTTCTGCATAATATTTTTTCATGTGATGTCCTTTACTAATTTTTCACAGTACACTTGAATAAGATCACGCGTATGTGCAAATTGCTTCATGATTTCTTCTTCCGATCCGATAGCTTTTGCAGGATCGGGAAAGTTGTAATGGAATTTTTTTGCTCGTGATGGAAAAACAGGACATTTCTCATTCGCGTTATCGCATACCGTTAGTACTACATCGAAAGGGATATGTGTATATTCATCCACATGATTTGAAGTATGAGAAGTGATGTCGATGCATTTTTCTTCCATCGATAGGATGGCGCGGGGATTTACACCATGCGTTTCAATTCCTGCACTGTATACGTTTGCTTTATCCCCTAACAGCTTTCTCAAAAAACCTTCGGCCATTTGACTTCGACAACTGTTTCCGGTGCAGAGCACCAACACATTTAATTTTGATTCCATTAACGCTTCTAAATTAAATAATTAGTTACAACAATCGGTACCGCAACATGACTTTGTTTTTTCACCATATAAAGTAATACTATAAATTCCTGTACCACTTTTTTTGTACGCTTCAATTTCGTCTTTAGTAAAATAATTTTCCAAGATATTATCGGGAATGACAATAACTTTTTCCTTTTGTACAGTTAGGTTTTCGAAGCCAGCTTTTTTCGCATAGCCAATGTATTCCTCTTTCTGAATGGCTCCCGAAACACAACCAGCATACATTTCCGCTGTAGATTTCCATTTCTCGGGTAACTCTCCTACTAACACAATATCTGAAACACTAAAATGTCCATTCGGCTTAAGCACTCTGAACATTTCAGCAAAAACTTTTTCTTTATCTGGAACTAAATTCAACACACAATTACTTACAATCACATTTGCCATTTCACTGGTGAGCGGAAGTGCTTCAATATCTCCTTGACGAAATTCAACATTATTAAATCCAAGTTTGTCGGTGTTGGCTCTTGCTTTTTGAACCATAGCTTCTGTAAAATCAACTCCAATTACTCTTCCATCCGGACCGCATTCGTGACGTGCAACAAAAGCATCGTTGCCGGCTCCACTTCCTAAATCGATTACTGTATCACCGTTCGTGATTTTAGCAAACTGAGTCGGTAATCCACAACCTAAAGAAAGATCGGCGTCAGGTTGATAACCTTCCAACTTAGAATAATCATCAGTCATAATATTATACACTTCATCACCACAGCAAGAAGCAGTGGCGCCACAACAGGATGCTGCATTATCGGTACTATCGGCTACAGCAATTTCAGCGTATTTTTGCTTTACCATTTCTTTGATTTCTTGATTCGTTTTCATTTTGTCTATGTTTTTAAATCGTTATATTACGATGGATAATTTCAAATTTTTTTAACAGCACTTCATCGAAAAAGTCGACATGGTATCAAAGAAAGCGCGTAAATCCTTGCTTGCTTTTTCCATGCTTTCTGTATCGATACAATAACAGATACTGGTTCCTTCAATATTTCCTTTGATGAGTCCGGCCGCTTTTAACTCTTTTAAATGTTGGCTAACGGTAGACTGAGACAAGGGCAACTCCTCTACAATATCTCCACAAACACATGCGTTTCTTTTCATCAACATTTGCAGGATCGCAATTCGAGCGGGATGCGACAAAGCTTTTGCACACGCTGCAATTTTGTTATCACGTAATGTAAATTCATCTGATTTTGAAACGCCCATCTTGATTTAATTATATCGCAATATTACGATTAATGAATAGTACAAAGCAAACTAATTCTCATTTATTTAATAGAAAGCTCCTCAACTCCCTGAAAATCAAAACTAATTATAATTACATTTTTACCAAATCTAGCAGTAATACTGACTTGTACTGAATTTATATTACATAAATTAGAAAGATTTAGTTCTTCGGATATCTGTTATAAAAATTTTAGTTTTAAATTAAAATTCTAGTCATATTTTACTTGTTACTTTCTTTTACGTGAAAAGAAAGTAACCAAAGAAAGCACGCCACCCAACACCAACCAATTTTTGCGGCTATTGCTTTCTACTTTCTTTTGCAACCACAGAACAACCTTTTGTGCTATCTCATTACTTCAATGGTTCAGCAAAAATCGGTTCGCGCTGTTGCCTGGACGACCTCCGCGCCTGCCTGCATCGCTTTCGTTATAGCTTCCGCGGAGCAAAGCCGGCAGGCAGGCTGGTTCGTACGAAATCCCCATTTAATAAAATCTATTGGTCGTAAAATTGTTTCTTGTTTGTACAAAAAATTGAACTATATATAATGTAAAAATGGTATAAGATGGAGCAATCCTTTTTAAAAAGAATATCAAAGAGATTTTTTCTGTCCTAAAGAAAGTAACCAGGGGGTGATCTTCGTCGCTTTCACGGTACAAAACATTCTTTGTTCTACAACCATTGCCGATAATAAAGTAAGCGCAGCAACGGCTAAGATGGCCCATTCTAAATTGAAAAGATCGGCGATGATTCCCGTGAGCAATGCTCCAATTGCATAACCCAAATCTCTCCACAAACGAAAAATGCCCATACTTTTGTCTCTATCAAGAGGGTGCGCATTTTCAGCAACTGTTGCTAAGAAAGAAGGATAAACCATGGCGGTGCCCCATCCTAATAAAGCCATCAATAAAATAAACGCGACAAACCCATCTGCATACGCCAACAAGATTAATGCGAAACCTTGCAAAAACATACCCCAGCTGAGCATACTTTTTTTGCAGAAGAAATCAGCCATTTTTCCAGTGAAGAGTTGAGAGATTCCCCATACGGCAGGATAAACGGCCACGATGATTCCGATATTCGAAAGTGAAAATGCTTTTTGAATCAATAATAATGGAAGAAGTCCCCATACCATGCCATCGTTTAAATTGTTGATGAGTCCAGCTTGCGTAACGGCACTAATATTTATATTTCGAAATGTGGTATCCAAAAACGGACTTTTCATTCTCGGCAATGTACTTTGCGCTGCTTCTGCTTGAACAAATCGCTGCGTGTCTTTTATGATAAAATATGAAATCAGCAATCCAGCAAAAGCCAAAACAATTCCGAGATAAAACGGATACGGTCGCAAACCATATTCTGCGGCTATCCATCCCGTTAGAAACGCAACTAAAGAAATAGCGAAGTAACCTGCAAACTCATTTAATCCCATGGCGAGGCCACGATTTTCCTCTCCTGCTAAATCAATTTTCATCATCACATTCACTGACCAAGTCAAGCCTTGATTAATTCCAAGAAAAACATTGGCGACAATAATCCACGACCACGACGGAGCCCACATCAACAAAAAAGGTACGGGTAATGCAAAGAGCCAACCGATCGTTTGGAGCTTCTTCTTTCCAATTTTACTTGCTAGTTGTCCAGCGAAAAAATTAGAAAAAGCTTTTACAATCCCGAATACGATAATAAAGGAAAAGATAGCGGACTTTGCGGCGATATGAAATTCCTGCTCGGCAATTTGAGGAAGCAGGGTTCGCTCGAGTCCGACCATACTTCCTACAAAAGCATTGACTAACACCAACCAATAGAATTGATGTCGGTTTTCCTTAATACTTAAATTAGCAGTTGTAAACAATTTCATCAATTATCATTTGTTGGCAAAAAATGAAAAATTATTAGTTTTACGAAATATCTATATTAAATTTTTCCTTTCTATTCGCTCTTTAGCTTCTTCCAAGATTGCATGTATTTTTCTTTCCAGTTCCTTTTTGGGAGGCAATTCTGTCCAATATTCTGCTACCATAATTCCATCCTTATGCATTTCCAATAATTCTATTTGTTCCCTACTACTTTCAGCACAAAGTAATAATCCAACAGGAGAAAGTTCGCCTTCCTTCTTCTCATATTTTTCTAGCCATTTTAAATACAATTCCATTTGGCCTTTATATTTAGCTTCAAACTTTCCTAACTTAAGTTCTATTGCAACTAATCGCTTTAGATTTCGATGAAAAAATAAAAGGTCTAGCCGAAAATCTTCGCCATCAATTATCATTCTTTTTTGTCTTTCAATGAATGCAAAGCCCGTTCCCAACTCAAGGATAAAAGCTTCCAGCTCACGCAAAATGGCCTCTTCTAGATCCTTCTCTAAATATGTATTTTGGAGTCCTAAAAAGTTCAAGAAGTAAGGGTCTTTAAATGTGTTATAAACATTTGAGTTTGTGGTATTAACTTGTAAATTTGCAATTGAAGTTCGCTCAAACGCTTTTGATTCAATTTGCTTTCTTAAATCCCTTACTCCTAGTGATTGCGCTAAAACAATTTGGGCATAAAACAGCTTGGCTTCAATTGATTTTAGTGGTAATAAAATTAAAAAATGAGACCAACTCAATTGTCGTGACAGTGTAACGACAATTGAACTTTCAGTAAATTGCTCCGCAAATTGAAGCATTCTTCGTAAATTTTTTTCTTCAAAATTTTTACCGAATTTATTTGTTAATTCTTGTGATAAAGTAATTACAATTTGCTTACCATAACCTGCTCTTTTATTTTGCAATATACATTTATTTATACGACTGCCGATATGCCAAAAAAGCATGGTAAGATTGCTATTAGCATGTATGATTAATTGCTGCTGACTTTGTTCAATTAGAATTGACAACTCTTCAAAAAGTGCCTTTTCTGAATTCACTAAGTTGTTGTTTTTTGAATTTGCCATATTTGACTTCGATTGCTTTTTATTAAAAGGATTGCGTGAAGAAAATTAGTTTTACTTTTTTGTAGTCTCACCCAGAATCGAACTGGGATCAAAAGTTTAGGAAACTTCTATTCTATCCGTTGAACTATGAGACCAATAATTAGAGGGCAAAAGTAATGATAATATTAGAGTACGTTTCAAAATGTTAACTAGGTTTGTCTCAACAACACTCTTGCAGGAGCTGCTTCTGCGCCTTCAATTTTTATGGGAAGGCAAATCATTTCATAGTTGCCTTCTTGAATTCGGGTTAGATTTAGCACTTCTACAATTACTATTTCATTTTTCAAAAGGACTTGATGCGTTTCATTTAATTCATTGGCGGTGGCAATAGAAAGTCCATCAATGCCTGCTAATACAATTCCAAGTTCAGATAAATAATACGCAGCATCAACATCAAGCGCAATAAAATCTATTTGCGAAAGTTTTTCTTGTCGATTATCGTTATCCTTCATCGTCTTAAACAAAACTCGATCGCCTTTACGAAGATTTTTAGTCATGAGCCAGTCGGTAGAAATAATCTTTTGCGCTGAAGCATCCAACACTTTCGTTTCACCAATCAATGCTTCTAATGGCATTTGTGAAACATCCTTCCCTTCTTTAATAAAATGCAATGGTGCGTCAACATGAGTTCCGGTATGTAAATTCAAAAACACTTCCGAAAGTTGGTAGTTATCGCCAATATCATAAGAAGCAATTTGAGTAATGATCGCTTGAGGGTCGCCGGGCCAAACGATTGTATTTTTTGAGATGGGCTCGGATACGTCCATCCATCCTCCTTCAGTTAAAATCATGGGCCCAAATTAGGTGATTTGGAAGGGAAATGTCATTTTTATTAGAAATTTAGGTTCTCCGGTCGATAATTGTTGGATGTATATGAATTATCTCTATCTTTAATTCTCTAAAATCAACATACTCCAACAATGAAAAAATTATTTGCAATTCTAGCCATTACGGCGCTTGCTATTTCCGCTTGTAAAAAAGACAAGGAAGAAGAAGTAGTAGTGAAAGTTCTCGTACCTACAGTGAATAAAGTAACTGTTAGTAGTATTACTAGTGATTCAGCAACCTTCGATGCGACAGTAACTGCTCAAGGAGAATCTCCTGTAATTGCTCGTGGTTTTTGCTGGGCAAAAACTCAAAACCCTGATTTAACTAATAGTTTCAATGTTTCAGGAAATGGACTTGGTGCTTATTCTAGTAGAATTGGTGGTTTAATTGATACTACAATCTATTATGTAAGATCATACGCCACGAATTCGGCTGGGACATCTTATGGTCAGGAAGTTCCGTTCACTACTCTTGCTTTCCAAGGAGCAGCTTCATTAATTGTAGAACAAAAAAACAGAGGTATTCTATTGGATTTCTCTGAGACTTGGTGCCCTCCTTGTGGTGCTTATGGTGGACCAGCATTCGATTCTATTCTTTTTAATGAAGGTACATTACTAACTGGAATGAAAATTTATGGTAGTTCCACTCCTGCTTCATTAAACAGTTCTGTTTCTAGCAGTTTCTCAAGTGCGTATAATGTAACGGGTGTTCCAGATTTTTGGTTTAATAATACCGAGGAAAATTCAGGTGGAGGAGTTTATTCATCTATTAGTTCAAACTATAATTGGGCTCTAGGTAAAGCGAACACATTCGCTGCTGGATCAGTAAAAGCTGGAGTTGCTGTGAGAAAAGAAGTGGTGAATGATTCACTTGTAATATCTACTAAAGTTAAGTTCTATCAAGCGCAAACTGCGGGTCAGAATTTCAAAATAGCAGCTTATGTTGTGGAAGATGATATCACCGCTACTCAACAAGTTTCTGGCTCTCCTGCTAATACTTCCTATAAACATAGAAATTTACTGAGAGCCTGTAACAATACATCCAACTACGGAGGTATTGCACTTAATTCATCTGCAGCAGTTGCTGTCAATCAAGAATTCCCAAATACATTTAAGATAAAAGTTAATCCAGCTTGGAACATGGCTAAAGTAAAAGTTATCTGTGTGGTTTGGAATGGTAATTCAACTCCACACGTAGTTGTTAATTCTAATGTGGCTAAATAAAAATTAAACTACAGTTTATTATAAACCGGTCTTTGAAAAAAGGCCGGTTTTTTTATGTCTTTTTCATTTTCACAGAATTTGAGTTCGTCTTTTTAACCAGTTGGTTAAATTTTTGATGCTGATAATTAAATATTTACATCTTAAGATAGATTACTCCCTTGTGAACCTGAATGTCTAACGTACATTTGTTAACCATTTGGTTAAATGTGATGTCAAAATCGGAACTCGATCTTTCTTCTAAAGAAAAAATATTAAATGCCGCCCGACGAGTCTTTATTAGGAACGGTTCAAGTGGTGCTCGCATGCAAGAAATTGCAGACGAAGCAGGAATCAATAAGGCCCTATTGCATTATTACTTTAGGAACAAAGAGGGATTGTTTGATTTAGTGTTTAACGATGCGTTTTCCGAATTTATTCCTAAAATATATAGCATCTTTTCTGGAGATGGAAGTGTGATGGAAAAAATTGAACGGTATGTTGAAACACATCTTGATCTATTAATTAAAAAACCTGATTTACCCATGTTTGTTTTAAACGAAATGCAACGTGATCCCGAACGTTTTTTTTCAGGTATTCTAAACAAGATGCCCGGTGCGCCACCCTTTGAATTTTTTCTAAAACAAATTGAAGAGGAAATGAAAGATGGGAAAATCCGCACTATGAATCCGCGCGACTTATGGATGAATGTGATGAGCATGACTGTTTTTCCTTTTATTGGTGAGCCTATGCTGAAAAAATTTCTAATTATAAATTCAGAAGAATATCGAATCCTCTTAACAAAAAGAAAAGAATCGATTATGATCTTTATTAAACAAGCTGTACTGCTTCCAACACCAAATAACGCATGAAGAAATTAATTGCATTGCTATTCGTATTTCTATTGCATGATGTGAAAGCACAAGAACAATTTACATTAGAAAGCATTTTAGAAAAAGCGAATTCAAATTATCCACTTATTAAGCAAAGAGGATTGCTCGAGCAAAATCGAAATTTTAATCTTGCTGCACTTAACCGTGCCTACCTTCCACAAATCAGTTTTAACGGTCAAGCTACTTATCAATCGGATGTAACCGAAATTCCAATCAAAATAAATATACCCGGCTTTTCTATTGATCCACTCTCTAACGACCAGTATAAAGTAGTGGCGGATGTGAATCAAGTTCTATTTGATGGTGGACAAATTCATCAACAGAAAAATTTAACGCGCGCCAATGAAATGGTGGAGCAAGAAAAATTGAATGCAGAAATGCAAAAGATGAGAGAGAAAGTTCGTCAACTTTATTTGGGGGTGTTGATGATGGATGAACAATTAAAACAAGTGGATCTCATCGAAAGTGATTTGCAAAATGGTATTAATAAAATGCAATCGGCTGTAAAAAACGGAATTGCTCTTCGTAGTCACTTGGCTGTGCTACAAGCTGAACAGCATAAAAATAACCAACGAAGAACGGAACTGAACAGCACCAGAAATACATTGCTAAAAACGATTTCTCTTTTCACCGGTACAACGCTCGATGAGAAAAGTAAATTCTCATCTCCCCAACCTAGGGGTCTGGTAAATGAAAGTTTTTTAATAAATCGCCCTGAACTAAAAGTTTTTGAAGCTCAAGAAAAATTTACCGATACGCAGAAGAAATTATTAGGTGTGAAAAGTTTACCGCGCCTCAGTTTGTTCGGACAAGGTGGCTATGGAAAACCTGGCCTCAATATGCTACTAAATGAATTCGATTGGTTCTACATAGCAGGAGCCCGACTTAATTGGAACTTAGGAGCACTGTATTCGCTATCTGCAGAAAGAAAATCAAATGTCATCAATAAGAGTAGTATACAAGTGCAAAAGGAAATATTCTTGTTAAATGCATCTATAACGGCAGAGCAGTACCGAAATGACATCAGTAAATTCAAATCACTCATTTCCGAAGATAATGAAATTGTATCCTTAAGAAATGAAATTATGAAAGCCAGCAAAGCACAGCTTGATAACGGTGTGATCACCTCTTCCGACTATTTAAGAGAGATGAATGCCGCTGACCAGGCCCGTCAAAATTTACTATTACATCAATTACAACTCATACAAACCGAACTTGATTATAACGATTATATCGAACAACCATGAAATTGATTAACACAAAAAGTATTCTTTCACTCCTTGCCATTACACTTTTCTTTACTTCCTGCAAAAATGGGAATGGAGATTTTGATGCTACTGGAACATTCGAAGCCGATGAAATTATTGTTTCTTCAGAAACCGCTGGACGCATTCTACAATTCGATGCACTAGAAGGAAGTCTTCTTAAGAAAGGTGAGCTTACTGTTGCCATTGACACAACATCGCTAGCACTTCAATCCGAACAAGTAGCAGCAAGCATCCAAGCATTGAGTGAAAAAACAACTTCGCTTGCGCCCTACATTCAAACGTTGGAGCAACAAGTGGAGGTGCAAAAAACACTGAAGAGAACCGCCGATCGCGAACTAAAACGTATAACTAATTTAGTAAAAGACGATGCCGCTACACAAAAGCAATTAGATGATGCGCAGTCGCAATTTGAAATTGCTACGAGTCAACTCGCATTGGCAGAACGTCAATTGGAGCAGCAAAAAAATACTATCAATACACAAAATCGAAGTATACTCAGCGAGCAAAGTCCGTTAGAAAAAAGAAAAGCGCAAGTGGATGATCAACTGAACAGATCTCAAGTGTTAAGTCCCATTGATGGTACACTTCTTTTGAAATACGCAGAAGCTGGCGAAGTAACGGCACCCGGAAAAGCACTATTTAAAATCGCTCAACTCAATTCCATGAATCTTCGTGCCTACATCAGCGGTGATCAATTGTCGACCGTAAAGCTCGGGCAAAAAGTAAAAGTATTTATTGATAAAGGGAAGGATGAATACAAAGAACTAATCGGTACCCTCACCTGGATTAGCGACAAAGCCGAATTCACACCCAAGACCATCCAAACAAAAGAAGAAAGAGCACATCTTGTTTATGCTGTGAAAATAAAAGTGGCTAACGATGGTGAAATTAAATTAGGAATGTACGGCGAAGTGAAATTTTAATTTTTAGAAGATCATGAAATCAATATCCGTCAAAAATTTATCGAAGTCATTTGTTAACGGCAAAGAAACCGTTGAAGCGGTAAAGCCCTTGTCGTTTGAAATTGACAAGGCGGAATTATTTGGATTCATTGGTCCGGACGGTGCAGGGAAAACGACATTATTGCGGATGTTGACCACCTTAATTTTAGCAGACACCGGAACGGCCACCGTAGATGGATTTGACGTAGTGAATGATTACAAAGAAATTCGAAAACGTGTTGGATACATGCCTGGAAAATTCTCCTTGTACCAAGATTTATCGGTACAAGAAAATTTAGAATTCTTCGCTACTATTTTTCAAACAACCGTAAAAGAAAATTATCATCTCATCAAAGATATTTACGATCAGTTGGCTCCGTTCGCTGATCGTCCGGCTGGGAAATTATCTGGCGGAATGAAACAGAAATTAGCCTTGTGCTGTGCGCTCATCCACAAACCCACCGTATTATTTTTAGATGAGCCCACTACAGGAGTAGATGCCGTATCAAGAAAAGAATTTTGGGAAATGTTGAAACGCTTAAAAGAACAGGGCATTACCATTTTAGTTTCTACACCTTATATGGATGAAGCATCGCTCTGCGATCGAGTAGCTTTAATGCAAGATGGAAAATTCTTACGTATTGATACGCCTTCGCAGATCATTAAAAATTATAGCAAAACTTTATTGGCGGTAAAAGGAAAAGAAATGTTTCCGCTTTTACAACAGCTCAAACAAACCGAAGGAATAGAGATGGCTTATCCCTTTGGAGAATACCATCACATCGTTTTACAAAAAGATACTATGTCGATTGACCAAATCAAATCTAAACTTCAGGGTATTCAAGAATTAGAAATTAAATCGACAGTGCCCGATATTGAAGATTGTTTTATTTACGCTATGCAAAATAATTAAGCCTTGAAGTCCGCTGAAGAAAATATACAATATGCGATTACCGCAAATAATCTCACCAAAACTTTTGGTGACTTTACGGCGGTAGATCATATCTCTTTCAATATAAAACAAGGTGAGATCTTTGGATTCTTGGGCGCGAATGGTGCAGGAAAAACCACTGCGATGCGCATGCTTTGCGGATTGAGTAAACCGAGTAGCGGAGAAGCAACTGTTGCCGGATTTGATGTATTCACTCAACCCGAATCCATCAAGAAAAGCATTGGATACATGAGTCAGAAATTTTCTTTGTACGAAGATTTAACGGTCATGGAAAACATTCGCTTCTATGCCGGCATCTATGGATTGAGCGATAAAGACATCAAAGAAAAAAGTGCGCATCTATTAAAACACTTACACCTCGATCATGAAAAAGATAAATTAGTTGGATCACTACCCTTGGGATGGAAACAAAAACTATCTTTTTCCATTGCCTTAATTCACGAACCTAAAATTGTTTTCTTAGATGAGCCCACCGGCGGTGTGGATCCATTAACACGTAGAGAATTTTGGGAGATGATTTACGAAGCATCACAACGGGGAACCACACTCTTTGTTACTACACACTATATGGACGAAGCAGAATATTGTCATCGTGTTTCCATTATGGTAGACGGAAGAATTGCTGCATTAGGTACGCCGACTGAATTAAAAAAACAATTCGCTGCGAAATCCATGAACGACGTATTCTTACAATTGGCCCGACAAGCTACTCGACAAGCTGACTAATGCCGACGCTACAAATGAAAAAGTTCAATTTAAATATTATTACCGATGTAGGTCTGCATTATTCACGGATTTGCCAGGACAAGTTAACATTACGACAAGAATAATATGAAAGAACAATTTCTTGCCTTCGTTAAAAAAGAGTGGTTTCATATCTGGAGAGATAAGAAAACTTTATTCATTTTGTTTGGATTACCCATTGTTCAAATTCTCATTTTCGGATTTGCATTAACCAACGAAATAAAAAATTCGCGCATCGCCATTGTTGATCAAAGCAAAGATGAAACTTCACAAAGATTAATTGATCGCATTGCCACCAGTCGATACTTTGACATTGAAGAATTTTTAAAAAGCGGAGACGAAGCCGATGCGGCCTTTAAAAGAGGAAAAGTAAAATTAGTAATCATCATTCCTGAAAACTTTGGTAGTTCGCTCAAACATACTAATCATGGGGCCATACAAGTCATAGCCGATGCATCCGATCCCAACACAGCGAGCACTTTAACAAGTTACATACAAGCCATTGCTGGAGATTTTCAGATGGACTTAAATCAAGGAAAAAAATTACCGTATACTATAGTTCCCGAAATACGGATGCTATACAATCCACAATTAAAAGGAGCTTACAATTTTGTTCCTGGTGTAATGGCGATGGTATTGATGTTAATTTGTACGCTCATGACATCCATTGCCATTGTTAAGGAAAAAGAAACGGGAACCATGGAAGTTCTACTTGTTTCCCCACTAAAACCCATTCTCGTAATTTTTGCGAAGAGTACTCCCTATCTGTTTCTTTCCTTGATCAATATTGCGAGTATTTTACTGCTTAGTGTGTTCGTACTTGGATTACCAATTGCTGGAAGCTTGGTGTTATTGATTACACTGAGTTTACTATTTAGTATCGCGAGTTTAAGTTTAGGAATGCTCATCTCCACGATTACGGATAGTCAACAAACGGCGATGCTTATCTCCTTGATGGGTCTGTTTCTACCTACCTTAATGTTGAGTGGATTTATGTTTCCGATAGAAAACATGCCCATGCCATTAAAATTCATGTCGAATTTAGTACCGGCGAAATGGTATTACTTTATTGTAAAATCTGTAATGATTAAAGGTGTTGGATTAAAAATTATTTGGAAAGAGGCGCTCATCTTAACATTCATGACTTTCGCTTTCCTCGGATTAAGTATAAAAAATTATAAAGTAAGATTAGCAATTAAGTAAAAATGCGCAGTTTAAAATTTTTACTACAAAAAGAGTTCCGTCAGATTTTTAGAAATCCGGCGATTTTGCGCATGATTTTTATAATGCCTGTAATACAACTCATCATTCTGCCTTTAGTCGCCAACTACGAAATACGAAATGTAAATATACATGTTGTCGATCACGATCACAGCATGTATTCCCGTGAATTGATTCGCAAAATAACTTCGGGCGGAACCTTTCAATTGCAGGGATATTCGTCGGATTATAAAGAGGCGTTACTCGATGTTGAGCATGACAAAAGCGATTTGATTTTAGAAATTCCACATGGGTTCGAAAAACAATTAGTTCGTGAAAGTGAAGCGCCCATCTTCCTTGCGGTGAATGCGATTAACGGAGCGCGTGCGAATTTAGGTGCTGCGTATTTGAATACGATACTTCGTGATTACAATCAGGAGATAAGAACACAATGGATTCAATTTCCAAAATTTGATGAAATACCAAGAGTAGAAGTGATCAGTAATAATTGGTACAATACACGCCAAAGCTACACGCTCTTTATGGTTCCGGGAATTATGGTGGTATTGTTAACGATGGTAGGTTCGTTTTTAACTGCACTTAATATTGTAAAAGAAAAAGAAGTGGGCACTATCGAACAAATAAACGTAACGCCTATCCGAAAATATCATTTCATATTAGGAAAGCTCATTCCATTTTGGGTGTTAGGACTCCTTGTACTTACACTCGGCTTGCTGGTAGGAAGAGTTATTTACGGCATTGTGCCCATGGGAAACATTGGTCTCATCTACCTCTTTGCCGCCATTTATTTACCTGCCATTCTAGGATTAGGATTGTTGGTCTCCAATATTTCACAAACACAACAACAGGCGATGTTACTTTCCTTTTTCCTGATGATGATTTTTATTTTGATGGGCGGATTGTACACTTCCATCGACAGTATGCCACCTTGGGCGCAGGTAGTAACGTGGTTTAATCCCGTAACTTATTTTATTGAAGTGATGCGCATGGTGGTCATAAAAGGAAGTGGCTTTAATGATATCAAAGGGCACTTGGGGATTATAGCACTGTTTGCTGTTGTACTGAATGGATGGGCGGTGGTGAGTTATCGAAAGCGGAGCTAGAGGGAATTGGTAAATTGGCAATCCCGATAGCTATCGGGAGGTGAGTTGGTGAATTATTAAATGTTCTTTGCTACATAAAAAATTGGGCTCCGATTAATAATTTCAAGCTGAAGGTCGCGAAGCTTCGCAACAAGCTGCAAGAAGCTCTTTTTTTATTATTAATTGGGAAATTTTAACTTACTAAATGAAAAAATGATTGCCTTGATTAATTAACAAACAGCATAATTAATTATAGGTGTAAGTACTTTTTTAAATCTGTTTTGATATTAATTTTTAATCAATTTTCCAGTTTTCGTATCTCCATATATTCCAATTACCTTGTAAAAGTATAGCCCATTAGGCAGGTATTCTGTGTTCAACATTGTCGCACCTGAAATATTCTTACTAAGTAATAATCTGCCTGTACTGTCATACAATTTAAATTCCTGTACTCCTTTCAACTTGTTACTTACATACAATTGATCATGAAATGGATTTGGGAAAAAGACAACTTCTTTTTCTATTTGATTCGACTCATGTATAGATGATAGAGTATTACATCCATTTTGAACAATGGCAAACCCGTTCGTGGAGTTAAAAGGAAGTAAACTATCTATCAAGTAATAAACAGGCATATTGCTACCGAAGCCTCCTGTAAATGCTAATGAACAATGACTGAAATGTACATCATTCATACTAATGGAATAATTGCTATTATTTAATAAATTACCCATAAATGGGTTGCCAACGCTGTCCAATCCGAAGATATATGCACAATTATTAGGTTGAGGATAAAAACTATTATAGAGCACAAGCGTATCTTGTATACCACAAATTTTAGTTGTGTCCCTGCTTGAACCTACAATATAACAGTTTCCTTCATTATCAGCAGCCACATCTTCAATAGTACTAAAATCGCTATAGAGAAGTTGAGCCCACTTTAAACTACCGTTAGGATCAATAGCTGTAACAAAGCCGCGCCCATTACCACCTGGACCTGCTGTGATTAGCAGTGTATCATAAATCAAACTGCTATATGTGTAACCGCCAACGAAAATGTTTCCGTCTGGATCACTAGAAACAGAATTTGCTTCATATCCACATCGTTTCGCCCATAGAGCAAGGCCTGAAGAATCGTATTTGGCAATAAATCCAGTAAAGCCAGCGGTACTACTAATGGGAATAGTAATGGTTCCGAAAACTGGATTAATGCTTCTTAAAAATCCAGCGACGTAACAATTTCCAAAAACATCGGTGGAAATGGAATTGCCGCCTTCGCTATTATTAAAATTGCTGGGTGGGCCTCCAGCTTTTCTCATCCATATATAATTCCCGGCAGAATCTAATTTGAGAATTACAACATCATAACCTTGTGATACCAACGTATCGCTTCCAAAAGTAAGAGTTCCATAAAGGTAGCCCGTGAGAAACAAATTACCATAAATATCTATGTCCATATCGTTGAATCTAACGGAATTACTGGCCAATTTAAAAGCCCATGCCACGTTTCCGGAGGAAGTAACTTTGGCTAGAAAGGAATTGTCAATCCCAGTATCAGCAAACACATAATTTCCGACGAAGCAAGTATCATCAAAATCTCCGAGTATATAAATGTCTTGATTGGGATCAATAATAGTTTTTGGTATTTTATCTCTTGAGCCCGTGTATAAAAATTTACCTGCACGAAGAAGCCAAAGATTTTGACCTAAACTGTCGTATTTAGTTACATATGCTGACGTTGTGCTTAACATATTAGACCCTAGTGTCAGCCCTCCGTCACAATTCCCAGAAATTAAAACACTCTTATCAGATCCGATTGCAATACTATTGATAACCGAAACAGAAGTTGCATTGTGCTGAAGAATAACGGGATTGTTTTGTCCACAGATTTGAAGTGAAAAGAAAATTTGAATGAATAGTAACCGGTAGTACATGTGGCTAAATATTTACTCAAATATATAAAAAACTTCATCAATCAGTAGAATCATTTTTCATTCGTAACACTAGAGCAAGTGGCTCCTTCTAGATAAAATATTGGGCTTCGGTTGATGATTTTTAACTGATAGCAGCTTGAAGATTTCGAATACCGAAATTGAAGTACTTCATCATAAAAAATCATAAAAATCTGCGCCCATCAGCGGCCGAAGAAGTATAATGATTTTGGAATATTTGTATTCTATCGAACTACACTATCTTCGCTCTGTGAATCCAAGCCCCTCTATCCTTAAACTCTCTGAACTCTCGGCCATCGTGGCGGGGATTTTTCAGATGCACTTTTCAGGAGAGCGCTTTTGGGTGACTTCGGAGATTGTGGGATTGAAAGTGAGTCGGGGTCATTGCTATTTGCAGCTTGCCGAAAAAGACGATGTAGGTGCTACACCAAAAGCGGAGTTCAGAGGGATTATTTGGGCGAGTACATTTAGTCGTATTCAACCGCGCTTTGCGAAAGCGACAGGGCAATCGCTGCGCGAACAGATGCAAGTGTTGTTGCAAGTGGAAGTGCAATATCACGAACGCTATGGCATGAGCTTGATCGTTCATGATATTGATGAGTCGTTTACCTTGGGTCAGTTGGAATTGGAACGCCGACAAACTATTGAGCGACTAAAGAAAGATGGGATTTTTGATAAAAATAAATTGCGTGAGCTTCCAGCCTCCTTGCAAAACATTGCGATCATTTCAGCGGAAGATGCGCGGGGTTACGAAGATTTTTTAACACGACTCACGAATAATGTTTATGGGTATTCGTTTCATTGTACTTTGTATACTTCGCTATTGCAAGGTGATTTAGCTGCGGGCGATATTATTACAAAATTAAATCGCATAAAGATTGATCATACTTCCAAAAAGTTTGATGCCGTGGTGATTGTGCGAGGGGGCGGGAGTGCGAGTAGCCTAGAATGTTTTAACGATTATTTTTTAGCAAGAAACATAGCGACATTTCTTCTGCCTGTTATTACTGGCATTGGACATCAGGCCGACAAAAGCATCGTGGATGAAGTAGCGCATACCGATCGCATGACACCTACCGATGTAGCGAATTTTTTAATTGAGCATCAGATGAGGTTGGAAGTAAGTCTGGATGAATCGTGGAATCAAATTCGCGAGTTGGCGACTGAAGTTTTAGAGGAAGAATCACAATTTGTGAATAATGCCGTTTGGCAATTGCAGCAAAGCACGAAGTTGGATTTGAATAAAGCGAGTCGGAGTTTAGATAATTTAGGATTCTCTTTTCGTCATCTGTGGCAGGGATTATTAATTCAAGAACAAAACTTTCTAGAAAACTATTTTATACTTTATAAAAAAGAATTGCGTCAATATTTTAACATTGAAAAAGAATATGGTGTTGAAATGTTAGATCATCTCCATCAACAACTAAAAAATATATCCAAAGCAGAAGATCAATGGTTGGAAAATTCAGAATCGAAACTTAGATTGCTGGATCCTAATGAAATTTTAAAACGAGGATATAGTTATACTTTGCACAAGGGCAAAATTATTACGAGTACAGTTGATATTAATTTAGGCGATGAAATTACCACTCAATTATTTCAAGGTGAAATCACATCTATACTAAAAGACAAAAAAGAAAATGGCTGAAAAATTTAATTACGAAAAAGCAAAAGCAGAATTAGAAAACATATTGGAAGAGCTGGAGCAAGGCGAAACCGGAATTGATGCATTGGCTAAGCATGTAAAACGCGCTGGAGAATTAATTCGTCAGTGCAAGGAAAAGTTACGCAGTACAGAAAGTGAAGTGAGTGGATTGTTAAAAGATTTGGAGGAAGAATAATAAATGTTTGGTTTATTTATACACTAAATTTTCTTGCAAAGGACGTAAAGTTCTTTCGCTAAAATTTCTCGCAAAGGCGCAGGTCGCAAAGATTCTAGGACGCTTTTTATATCGCACAAGACGCGAAATTCTCTTCGCTAAATTTTCTCGCAGAGGCTGCGCTATGCTATTTTATCTCGCTAAGGCGCAAAGCCGCAAAGATTCTAGGACGCTTTTTATGTCGTAAAAGACGCAAAGTTTTTCCGTCGCCTAATTTTCTGGTACGGAACTTCTCTTGAACCCTGAGCATGCCGAAGGTTATGGAGTAGTTGATTTAAACACCATCACTTGTTCTAGATCTTTCCCTTCGACAAGCTCAGGGTAAACAGGTGCAATAAATATTTAAGGCGCACTTGATCTAAACACCATCACTAGTTCTCGCTCTTTGAACAAGTGTAAGTACTCCACCCATATTTTATTTTCCTTTACCTTCTTTAATTCGTAACGCGTCGTTTCTTCCATCTTCTTCAAAAACAAATTTTCCATTTCCATTGCAGGACATGCCATTTTCGTCACTGCCATCATGTGCAGTTTAATCATATCTTCGTGGGTGGTGTACATACCATTGCATTGATTGCAGCCTGCATTTCCGCCAAACGTATTGCTTTGCCCTTCGAACTCCAAAGAAATTTTTTGAACACCGTCGGGCAATGTCACTTTCGTTCCACCCATCTCTACTAATTCCCATTTCCTTTGCTCTAAAGCGGGATCTTTTCCAAAAGGTTTCTTTGTATTATTTTTACAACTAACCATTCCAAGAAGGGCGAATGAGAGGAATAGTATTTTTATGGTATTGGACATATTCTGAATATATATGATGCAAATTTCGTAAAAAGCGACGAGACGTTAGTCAAATAAAATATGCAAATTCTTACTTTTTCTATTTAATTTTGATGTTCTATGAAAACGATGAAAACGATCTTCCTATTGTTCTTATTATTATGCATTGGTTATAAAAACACTTATGCACAGGTAGAAGGAGAACCTATACCATCCGAAACAAGTAATGGAGCACAGGTCACCTATGCCACCTTTTTAAGCAGACTTATTGTGAATTTATCAAAAGATGCTTATACAGATAAATTTGTTCCCATTGTTTCCAATTGGGATCCATCTAAAACTACAAAAGCACAAACATTGGATATATTAAAGAGTATAGAATTTTACATAAAGACTATGCATTTCAAGCCAGAATGGAAAGAGGCTCAATTGAAATGGAAAGGTCAAGTAGCCAAAGCAACCGAGAAAACGGATATTGTTCTTTTGATAAAAGAACTCGAAGCCAACATGCAACTTAGTGCATTTGAAAAAACATGGTCTGCTGATCGCACAGATTGGTTATTGGATGTAGAAACTTATTTAAAAAAATAGTTTGATTATTTCCTGACTTTTCCGACTCCTCTTATTGAGTTAAAAATTTCTAGCAAAGATTTCTATTATCAATTCCAAATTTCACTTGACAAATATAATTTTATAATTCCCTCTCCCCTGGAGAGGGTTAGGGAGAGGCTTGAACATTAATTTGACTATCATCTGTTTTTCATTCGAGCATTAGCTTTTAAACGGAGGAATTTTTCTCGCAAAGGCGCGGAGGCGCTAAGGTCTTTCGCTAAAGTTTCTCGCAGGCGCGGAGGTCTTTCGCTAAGTTTTATTGCACCCCTCGGCAAGCTCTGGGTGATGAGGAGTTTTTCACAAGGGATACGGGGTTATTATTTTGTAAAAAGGAGCTAAGGTCGAAGAAGAAATAATACCGAGACTAAATATAAATGTTAGTCTTTCGAATCCTCTTTCTTTTCGTCATTATCCTTTTCTGATTTCGCTTTTCCGATGAGAAAACCAATGGTAATGTAATACCCTGAATATTTAGAATCGAAACCATAGAATTTACTTTTGTCGAAAGCTTCCGTGAATCCTTGAGTAAATCCAGTCTCTATCGTGAGCTTGTAAATATCGATTCCGATGGCGGCATCTAAATTGAAAGATCCCTTTTCAAAGTTTCGCGTATCGACATTTATTTCGGTGCCTTTGTTGGATGCTCCTACAATAAAATCATAGGTAGGTCCTGCCATCAATCTTAGTTTGAAAAGTCTTTTGTTGATGGGATTAAATCCGATAAGTGCTTTTGCTTTGATGGATGTACGAATGAGTTTATCTGCATAGTACGAAACCGAAAGAACGGTATCACCAACACCCAAAATAGTTTCTTTAATGTTCGCTAACGAAACACTTTTAGAATAAAACACGCCGGGCTGAAAATATATTTTGTTTCCAATGCGCATATCTACACCGCTCATCACGCCAATCTCAGCTGAAAAACTTCCTTCTACTATTGTGTTTACGTCCTTGTATTTAGCTTTATCAATACTCAGTACGCTAATTCCCGCTTGCGGATTAAAACGGATTTGTGCCTGACCCATCAAAGAGAGAAGGAGCAGCAAGTACATGAATATCATTTTTCTTCCCATAGTACTTGTAAAAATAAGAATCAAAAAACAGTCTTCAACAAACTCTTCAAGATTTATTCAACAATTTATAGCGTTGCATTCCACGATTCACCAGATATACACCCAGAACGGTGATGCACATAGCCATCAAACTACGTTGACTAATTTGTTCATTCAAAAACATCCACCCTAAGAAAACAGCCACGATAGGATTTACATAAGCATAAACAGATACTTGCTGAGCGGGAAGTTCTCGCATGGCATACACGAATAAAGTATAACCAATAATGGAACCCACAATTACCAAATACAACATCGACCACCAACCGGGCATCGTTGTTGGCAATTGGGACGCTTCTCCTTTGGCAAATCCAACAGCTGCAGTAATGGATCCACATAAAAACATTTGGAGTCCGGCGGTAATCACAGGACTTAAACTAATTGGATACTTTTTCATGTGTATACTTCCGATGGATCCATTGATAACACCACCAATCAAGAAAATTAATCCCACTTGAAATAAATTACTTCCTTCAATAAAAAGATTATCATAAAAAATTAAAAACTGTCCCAAGAATCCAACGATGATTCCGGTAAGTGCAAGCGCTGGTGTTTTTTCAGATGGATTCCAGATGCGTGTGATTAACAAGATCCAAAGAGGAAATGCGGCGTTAAACAAAGCGGCAATTCCACTATCGATGGTTTGCTCTGCAAGGACCAGAAATAAATTACCACCAGGAAAAATAAACAGACCACTCACCAGCAATCGTTTCAAATCTTGTTTACTAACTTGAATTTTTTTTCCTCTTGCCAAAAACCAGATCAAGATAGAACCACCTGCAATCATAAAACGAATTCCTGAATACAAGAAGGGTGGAAAATGTTCGTGCATCCCGATACGAATAGCGAGATAGGTGGTTCCCCAAATAAAACAAAGTGCACCTAATGCGGCATATGGTTTCCAGTGTGACATTGAATATTTTTTTACTCAGTGGCTAAACGTTGATCAGAAATTCGACGAACTATATTTTTAGATGTATAAGAGGCCGCCAACCAGCCAATGACCATCACAATGCCCATCACAATCATGAAGTCGCCGAGTTGCATGTCTACAGGATACGCCTCTATCACAAATCCTTCACCTCCACCAATTTTTACCAAGCCGAAATATTGTTGGAGTCCACAAAGTATAGCACCTAAAAACATTCCAACGAAAGCACCGCCTACTGAGATCACTAATCCTTCCAATAAAAAAATACGTTGTGCTAATTTTAAATCGGCACCCATGTGATATAGGGTTTGCAAGTCGTCGCGTTTATCGAGAATCAACATGGTTAATGTACCAAACAAATTGAATGCTGCGATCATCAAAATAAATCCGAGGATAATATACACGGCTATTTTTTCTGCGCCAATTACTTTGAATAAAAAATCATGTTGCATCAGTCGATCTTTCACGGTGAATTCGCTGCCCAAACTTCTTTGCAACTGTGCCATCACATTTTTCGAATCATCATCATTTTTCAATTTAACTTCAAAAGCGGAGATCTGTTTATTATTTCCTGATAAGTCATACATGAAACGCAAGGGGACCAACACATACTTCGCATCAAAATCTTGTTGTACACTAAAGATTCCCGATGCGACCATCGATCGTTGAATAAATGCATCGGAAGGATCCAGCATGACTACACCGGGATCGATACCACGTTGCGGTATAAAAATATTTACTTGATTCAATAAATCGTTGGGGCGAATTCCCATGGAGTAGGCTATTTGCGCTCCCGGAATCATAAAGTTGACATCACCACTTTCGAGGATAGCGTCACCTTCTAGCAATTTATCTTTAATCTCGCTGGTTTTGAAAAACGAATTACTCACGCCTTTCAACGTAACCACATATTGCCGATCCATGTAACGCAAGAGTGCGTTATCTTCTTTTACAAAAGTGACGACATCGATACCGGGATGATTTTCTAACGATTGAATTATTTTATCGGTAGGCTCAAAACTTCTTCCGCTTACGTTTTGAATTTTAATATCGGGATCGAAGGAGTTATACATCTCCATCACTAAATTTCCGAAGCCATTAAAAACGGAAAGCACAACAACGAGTCCGAAGGTCCCTACGGCCACTCCTAAAACACTAATCCAACTAATTACATTGATGAGGTGGTGCGATTTTTTCGCAAAGAGGTAACGCCGGGTTATGGTCCAGGCTAAGCTCATCAATTATTTCCAAGCTTTCACGATGAGTCCAGTGCCAGTAGGATGTTTCATCATCACATCCATCCAGTTTAACAAATACGCAAAGGGATACGTGATCAAATAATAAAAAGGTAAGATCACAAAAAACAATTTCGTTACACCAAGCATGAGGATTGGATATTTCATTGACAACCTCCACGAAATTTTTCCAGGTGTTCCATATTGATAGCGTGCTTCTACTTTTGTAAATCCAGCAGAGCGCAATTTATCTTCAATCTCCTTGATATTATATCCATCGCGCACATGCTCTTCAATGAAAGAACTTTCTTCATCGCCATGCACATCGGAGCCACCTTGATCGCTAGGTGTAGAGATGAGCAGCATGCCGCCGGGTTTAAGAGATGCATTTATATTTTTAAATACTTGCACATCTTCCAAGATATGTTCCATCACATCCACCGAAATAGCCAAGTCATAACGGTTAGCATCTACGTAAGTGGTGAGATCATCTACCACAAACTTTACTTTTTCTCCTGCACCAATCTGTTTAAAGAAAGTATTGCAGTCAGCCACTTGCTCTTCCTTTACATCAACGGCTAAAATTGTAGCGTCGGGAAGTCGGCGATTGAGCCAAAGTGAATGTTGACCATATCCTGCTCCTGCATCTAAAATAGAAGCTGAGTTAGGAGCTTGTTTAATCCAAGTTTTTAATTCTTTGTGTACATGCCATGCTCTCAACAGAAGTAAGTCTAAGAGTTGATAGAATGACTTTCTTAAGAAGGGGGATTTATTAAAAACATTCCCAAGACTGCGCTTTATCGGATCGTATTGCATCGGCTGCGAAGGTACTAAAAAGGGTATATAGAGGCGAAATGAACGATTAAGAATCCGAAGAATCTTCAGCAGGAGGAATATCGATCGATTTAAAAATGGCATCCATCTTATCGGAATAGTCGAGGCTATCGTCAATAAAAAACTCGAGTTCTGGAACGATGCGCGCTTGCTTACCAATTTTTTTTCCCAAATGAAAACGCACGGTTGCATTATGCTTCTTCAGTGCCTTTAGAATTTCTAATGGTTTTTGAGCTTTAAAAACACTAAGGTGCACACGCGCCAAACTCAGATCGGGAGTAATCTTCACATGAGTGACCGTTACGAAATGGGGGCCATACCAATCTTTCCCATCCCTCAAGAAGAGCTCACCCAATTCTTTTTGAATGAGTTTTGCATATTTAAGCTGGCGTACTGAATCCATGGGGCAAATTTACGAGATTATTAGATAGGAGAGTCGGTGAGTTGGAGAGTCGGTGAGTCGGTGAGTCGGTGAGTCGGTGAGTCGGTGAGTCGGTGAGTCGGTGAGTTGGAGAGTTGGAGAGTTGGAGAGTTGGAGAGTCGGTGTCGCGATAGTTATCAGGAGGTGAATTGGTGATGTTCCCGTACTTCTTACTCCTCCCGATAGCTATCGCATAGGCGTCAGGCTAATTTTTGGTTTAAACAATGTTTTTCAGAAATATTAAGGGTCGAAAACCTAGAATGTAGGGGCGCATTGCAATGCGCCCCTACAAGAATTCACCCCCCTTAATATTGCCCGCCCGCCATAAAATTGGATTTTATC
>JANOPQ010000003.1:0-1956 GCA_031421935.1 Bacteroidota bacterium
CGCCACCACTCAATTGTGATGGTTTGTGTTCGCAACGACTTTGCATCCCCAAAATACCAAGCAACACCATGGCTCTCTCGCTAGCCTCTTTCATAGATACTCCATGAATTAAGGCAGGCATACAAACATTTTCTAAAGCAGTAAATTCGGGGAGTAATTGATGAAATTGAAAGATAAATCCAATATGCTTATTTCGAAAAGCCGCTAACTTTTTGCCATTCAGTTGTTGGATTTCAGTACCCTTAATGGCAATAATACCTTTGTCGGGTTGGTCGAGGGTACCTAACATATGTAATAACGTGCTTTTTCCAGCTCCCGATGCACCAACGATGCTTACCACTTCACCTTCCTCAATATCAAGATCAATTCCTTTTAAAACCCTGAGGTCACCATATGATTTTTCTAATCCTCTTGCAGTTACGAGCATGGGGCAAATATAGAAAATTCACTGCCTCTTCTAAGCCCTTTAAATTGAGTTTGAGTAAGAGTTTCGAAAATGCAAGGAGATGAAAATTTGATCAAATGCGGAAAAAGAACACAATAAATTTAAAAGGGGAATCGTCTTGAAGTTTCCTCAATCCTCTTATTTTTGCAATCTGTGGAAATAGCCTTGATTCTCTCTTACCCTTGGTGGTATACTGTTTTTTGTGTGTTATGTGGTGCGGTCTATGCGTGGCTTATGTACCGCAAAGAACCACTGCTCAATGAGGTATCTACTTGGACAGGTAGAGTTTTAATAGCTTCCCGATTTTTAATGGTGACGTTTCTCGCCTTTCTTTTACTCGGACCCATGATTCGGACTTTTAGTCGGGAAGTGGAAAAGCCAATTATCATTTTGGCCGTTGATGATTCTAAATCCATCATTAACAGCAAGGATTCAGTAGCTAGAAAAGAGCAGGTTAAATCAGATTTCGAAAAACTTTATAATGAACTAAAGGCTGATTACGACGTTCGTCAATTTTCTTTTGGGGATCATGTTGCTGAAACAATTGGATTTCAATTTCAGGATCGTCTTACTAATTTCACGCAGTTTTACAATTACCTCGATGTTCAATTTACCAATCGAAATGTAGGTGCTGTTGTGATGGCTACGGATGGACTCTTCAACGAAGGAACGAATCCAGTTTATGGTCCATCACGAATTAAAGTACCAATCTATCCAATTGCTCTTGGCGATTCAACCGTTCGAAAGGATCTCTTGATTGCTCGTGTAAATCATAATAAAATTGCTTTTTTAGGAAATAGTTTTCCTTTAGAAATTATCATTGATGCAAAACAAGCGGCTGGAAGTCGGAGTAATTTTACTATTGAAGAAGATAGCGTTGTCGTTTATAATCGCGCAATAGAAATATCAGGTTCTAATTTTCATGCTACGGTTCCTGCTGTTCTCGATGCAAAATCGAAAGGAATTCATCACTATAAAGTGAAGTTAAGTTCGATAGAAGGTGAAGTTACACTCATCAACAATCAATATGATTTGTTTGTGGAAGTGATAGAACAAAAGCAAAAGGTACTGGTTCTATTTGCTGCGCCTCACCCCGACCTTGCCGTTTTGCGTCAGACATTAGAGAGTAATTTGAATTATGAAATTTCGATTTTAAAGGCCGATGAATTTACAGGTCGATTGGGAGATTATAATTTATTAGTACTTCACAATATTCCATCTAGTACTGGTAACGAAACAGCTTTATTAAACAAAATTAACGAAAGTGGAATTAGTACTTGGTCGATTCTAGGAGCATCAACCAATATCGAGGAATTTAATGAGGGCAATTTTGGAATATCCATCTCTCAAGCAAACGGACAACTCAACGACGTACAGGCGTCGCCGGTAGAAAATTTCAGTTTGTTTACGGTATCCGATGAATTATTAGATGCAATTAAAACATGGCCTCCTTTAAAATCACCTTTTGGAGTTTATCAATCGAATACCAATATTTACACATTACTTAATCA
>JANOPQ010000004.1:0-6415 GCA_031421935.1 Bacteroidota bacterium
TAGATTGTTCAGTGGTTGCGAAAGAAAATAGAAAGCAGAAACCGCAAAAATTGGTTGGTGTTGGGTGGCGTGCTTTCTTTGGTTACTTTCTTTTCACGTAAAAGAAAGTAACAAGTAAAAACGGACTAGAATCTTAATTTAAAACTAAAATTTATTTAACTGATGTCCGAAGAACCAAATCAATCTAATTTATGTAATATATATTCAGTATAAGTCAATGTGAGTGCTAAACTTGAAAAAAATATGATTATAATATTGGACTATTTAATGCTTATAAATGTTATAATTTGTTTTCATTTTGAGCTATAAGTATTCATTAATTAAATTTTAATCTAATCGCGAAGTCTTGAGACAAACATAGGAGGTATTATTTTGAGGAATTTATTCGAATATTGCGTTTTATATATTATTTTCACTGCATAATTGGATAGGCTATGCAACTAATACTCGCTGACGATCAATACCGTGATCAATTATTGCCCTTTGTTTTTACACGACCTGTGGGAGACTTACGCTGTGGAATTTTAACCACAAGGAGCAAATGGGAAATGCTGTTGGGTATTCCCAAGGGAACTTCGGGTTCGTTAACTCAATTTTATCTTTCTGGACGATATCCCTTAGCCAGCGGAACCGAATGTTTGGTAATTAATGGAGCATTGCTTCCCGATGATGGAATTTTGAGAATGATACAGTCGTTGAAAATTGGACAACAAATTTTGTATAAAGATCGTGTGGTGGCTGCCGGAGTGCATCGAGATCAATTGGTGGGCATGGAAAGTTTGAAAGTGTTTAAGAATTTTGAAACGATTGAGTATACTGGTGAATTGAAATTAATTCAGCATCCTTGGGACTTATTTACCATGAATGACGCTGCCTTACGTTTCGATTTTCAGTTGCTGACGAAAGGACGGAAGTCTGCGGTGATATCGGGCAGTAATCAAACATTTCAGCCTTCCGATATTTTTTTAGAGCCAGGAGCAAGAGTGGAATGCGCTATCTTAAATGCTTCCACCGGACCCATCTACATCGGAAAAGATGCGGAAATTATGGAAGGCAGTATGGTGCGCGGACCATTTTCTTTAGGTGAACAAGGCGTGTTGAAGATGGGCACAAAGGTGTATGGTGCCACTACTATAGGTCCGGGATCGAAAGTAGGAGGTGAGATCAGTAATTCAGTGGTGTACGGAAATAGTAATAAGGCGCACGATGGATTTTTAGGAAATTCTGTCATCGGCGAGTGGTGTAATATTGGCGCCGATTCGAATACTTCAAACTTGAAGAATAATTATTCGGAAGTGAAAATTTGGAATTACATAGCCAATGATTTCAAAGGAACTGGATTGCAATTTTGCGGATTATTTATGGGCGATCACAGTAAATGCAGCATTAATACGATGTTTAATACTGGGACCGTAATTGGTGTTTCTGCAAATATTTTTGGTGCAGGATTTCCTCCTAAGATGGTACCATCGTTCAGTTGGGGCTCCGATCATGCATCGGAAATGTTTGTAATTGATAAGGCTATTGAGTTGGCAGAAAAAGTGATGATCCGTAGAAATTTGGTGATGACCGAAGCGGATAAAAATATTTTGAGTCATTTGTATTTGATGCAATTACATCCTACTGCTGAAGAGAAATAATTTTTTTTCTTTAGATGGTAGTATGGTTTGAAATTAGTTCCATCGGAGTGGATGGACTTACAGACAGTAGTCTACCATCTTCAAAAGAAAGTTGAGTAAAAAGATAGATGAATTCCTATTGGCATAATGATTGAAATAGGGTGGATTTTGTTAATTTTCCCCTTATTACTGCCAAACTGACATAAATTTAGAAAATGAAATCACAATTCGATAATAATGAACTGCCTATTGGTCAGATGCCCATCAGCGACGACGAGCCTGAATTAATACCCCTGTTGACCAATGAGGACGAAGAACAGATGAATAATGAGCAGATGCCGGAAATTGTTTCGGTGCTGCCTTTAAGAAATACCGTACTCTTTCCTGGAGTTGTAATTCCAATTACGGTAGGTCGCGATAAATCCATCAAACTCATTAAAGATGCTTATGCAAGTGATCGCATCATTGGTGTGGTTTCACAGAAAGATGTAAGCATCGAAGATCCGAAGTTGTCGGATCTGAATAACATTGGAACCATCGCACAAATTTTACGCATGTTGCGTATGCCCGATGGAAATACGACGGTAATCATTCAAGGAAAACGTCGTTTTAAAATTGGCGATATCGTGCAAGATGAACCGTATTTGAAAGCGAAGGTGGAAGCTTTTTCGGATGTTCCCAATATTCAAAAGGATGAAGAGTTTACAGCTATTGTAGATTCATTAAAAGATATTTCTATGGCGATCATCGAACAGTCGCCAAATATTCCATCGGAAGCAAGTTTTGCCATTCGTAATATTGAGAGTCCATCGTTCCTCATCAACTTCATTTCTTCCAACATGAATGCGGATGTGGAAAAGAAGCAAATGCTTTTAGAGATGAATGATTTGAAAGATCGCGCAACACGTGTGCTCGAGCATCTTACCAAGGAATTGCAAATGCTGGAGTTGAAGAATCAAATCCAGAGCAAGGTAAAAACAGATCTCGATAAACAACAACGTGAATATTTTTTAAATCAACAATTAAAAACAATTCAAGAAGAGCTTGGCGGAAATACCCCCGACAAAGAAATTTCGGAGATGCGCGAACGTGCGAAGTTGAAGAAATGGAATAAGTCGGTGGAAGAAGTTTTTAATAAGGAGATGGATCGATTGAATCGCATTAATCCCGCTGCTGCCGAATATTCCGTGACGATGAATTACCTCGAGTTGTTACTCGAGCTTCCTTGGGAAGAACATACCACTGATGTTTACGACTTAAAACGCGCAGAAAAAATTTTAAATCGCGATCATTACGGTTTGGAAAAAGTAAAGAATCGTATTCTCGAATATTTAGCGGTGATCAAGTTGAAGAAAGATATGAAGTCGCCCATCATGTGTTTGGTTGGACCTCCTGGAGTTGGAAAAACATCTTTGGGAAAATCGGTTGCCGAAGCCTTGGGAAGAAAATATGTGCGCATGTCGTTAGGTGGAATGAGAGACGAAGCAGAAATTCGCGGACATCGTAAAACGTATATCGGCGCAATGCCCGGACGTATCATTCAAAATTTAAAGAAAGCGAAATCAAACAATCCCGTTTTTATTTTAGATGAGATAGACAAGTTAACAAACGATTTTCACGGCGATCCTTCCTCTGCATTGTTGGAGGTATTGGATCCCGAACAAAACACAACGTTTTATGATAACTATGTTGAGATTGAATACGACTTAAGCAAAGTATTATTCATCGCTACTGCTAATTCAATGAATTCTATTCAACCTGCGTTATTAGATCGTTTAGAAATCATCAATATCAGCGGCTATACCATCGAGGAGAAAGTGCACATCGCACAAAAACATTTGGTAACAAAACAACTCGAAGCGCATGGATTAAAAGCTGGACAATTAGCCATTCCTCAACCCATGTTGAAATTAATTATTGAGCAGTATACTTGGGAGAGTGGAGTACGTACTTTAGAAAAGTGCATTGCATCCGTAGTTCGTTCCATTGCCAAGATGGTTGCTATGGATGAAAATGCACCATCAAAGGTAACGGAGACGCATGTACGAAAAGCATTGGGCGCACCACGATTTATCCTCGATAAATTAATCAACAATGAAACCGCAGGAGTCGTTACAGGCTTAGGATGGAGTCCAAATGGAGGAAGTGTATTATTCATCGAATCATCCATCAGCAAAGGAACTGGAAAATTAACCCTCACCGGGAACTTAGGCGATGTAATGAAAGAATCGGCGGTAATTGCATTGGCCTATTTAAAAGCACACGCCGAAGAATTCGGAATTAAGTCAAGCTACTTTGATGAATGGGATATTCATATGCATGTACCAGAAGGGGCCATTCCAAAAGATGGTCCGTCGGCTGGAATTACCATGCTCACCTCATTGGCTTCCTTATTTACACAGCGCAGAGTAAAAAATAAATTAGCGATGACCGGCGAAATCACTTTGCGCGGAAAAGTATTACCCGTTGGTGGCATCAAAGAAAAAATTCTGGCAGCAAAACGCGCCGGCATCAAAGAAATTATTCTTTGTGTCGACAATGAAAAAGATATTTTAGACATCAAGAAAGATTATTTAAAAGATCTCACCTTCCATTACGTAGAAAACATGTCGGAAGTGCTAGAAGTAGCGCTTACCTCACAAAAAGTAAAAAATGCAATTGTGATGAATGGGAAGGCAAACACCAACGAACACATTTCATCCAAGAAAGTGGTAGGAAGAAAATAAATTATTTAAAATAGTTTTAAAATTTGGAGGTGGCTCTAAACAGAATTTATTCTGCCTAGATCAACCTCTGCTCATTTAAAAGAAGAAGAAATCCTAATGACGAATATTCAAAATGAAATAATAGAAGATGAAACCAGTAATTAGCGGCATTTCTAAAGTGAATGATTCTAACTTTGTAGGGGAATTGTATAATTTGGAAGAAAAAAGGTTTTTTAGTAGATAATTAGAAAGGAAAAACTAACTTAGTACTGGAATATTTGAATGAGGGTAATTACGTAGTTGCATTCCAACAAAATGACCAAATAGTAATACACGATAAACTCGTAATCGTAAAGTGAAAAAAATAAAACTTTTAATACTTATGGTATTGTCTCTTTCGTATGTGAAGGGTCAATACCATGATGCCAATTGGGTCATTTCAACGGGATATGCATCAATAAACCACAATACGTTAATAAATTTTCCGCCAGGAGGACAACCTCAAGCATCACTTACTAGTGGTTATATCCCTTTTTCACTTTCTAATTCCAATATTTCAGATCAATATGGAAATCTACTTTTTATAACAAATGGGATAAATATTTACAATCGTTTGTTTCAACTTATTCCTGGGGGAATAATTCAAACAAGTAATACTAGTATGTTTGCTTCAACAGGTTTGAATCGACCACATCAATATATTTTCATACCTTGGCCAGGAGATACTAATCTATTTGTATTATTTTATTGCGTTCCCGAACTTCAGATAGTTTCTTTTGGGCCTTGTGCTAATGGCTGGTCTTGGCTTTCTACCCATCTTTATTACACGGTGTTGGATAAAACATTAAATGGAGGTTTAGGTGGAATTCTTTCTGCAAATAATATTGCATTGAACGATACACTTGTGCATTTAACAGGATTATCAGCTGCAAAGCATGCCAATGGAAGAGATTGGTGGATAGTTGTTAAAGAGAATTGTAATAATTCATTCAAAAGAGTTTTGTTTACACCCAATGGTGTTCAATATTTAGGTACACAAAGTATAGGTCCAACTATGGGGCTGTTTGATGCAGCTGTTTCTAATTTTTCTCCGGATGGATCAACTTATTTCCAAAACAAAAGTAGTTTTGATTTAATAATTTATAAATTTGATCGATGTACGGGTAATTTTTTTGATCCTTTAATTTTAAATTCAGGAACTGTGCCTGAATCTTATAGTGCGTTTTCTCCAAATTCAAGGTTTTTATACAGGGCAGCAAATAGTCAAGGAATTAATACAGCTCAATATGATTTAAGTTTGTATTATCAGCCAAATGGAGTTCAAAATAGTCGTTTGTTAATCGATCCAACGTTCGATAGTATATCATGTACTGGACTTAATCCATTTACCGCAAGTGCAGCTTGTGCACCTGAATTAGCAGCTGACGGGAAAATTTATTTTGGTCATTGTTATTCATGCAATTTATCAGTTATTAATTATCCAGATAGCTTAGATACACTTTGCAATATGGAGTATAATAATTTTGTTCTTCCTTCTCCCCACGTTGGTTTGCCGCCATATTTCCCCAACTACCGCTTAGGCCCAATTTCTGGAAGTCCATGTGATACATTGAGTGTTGGAGTTGAAGAATGGCAACCAAGTCAAGTATTAATATTTCCAAACCCAACACAAAACTCAATCAATGTTAGCCTAGGGAGAACTTGTGAAGAAATACAATGTAAGGTTTACAACATGCAAGGTCAAATGCTTTTTCAAGAAAAAAGAAATTTCGGAAATGCATTCACATTGGACTTCCCTAAACTTTCAAAAGGACTTTACTTATTGGAGATACTTTGTAATGAAGGAAGGGTGGTGAAAAAGGTGATAGTGGAATAGGAATTTTGTCACCATGTATTTTGGTCATTTGTAACTCAGCAATATTGTGCTTAATTGCAGTGATCTTTCACCGCGAAAAAAAAACGTCAGGCTATAAATCTTCCGGTTTAATTTTTACTATTTTGTTGTCTCTCATTACAACAAGCACGGAGTTTTTATATTTCTTGTAGGCAATCAATCTTTCATACGAAATTTCAAGACCCTTCAAAATTTTG
>JANOPQ010000005.1:0-10652 GCA_031421935.1 Bacteroidota bacterium
GGCAATACACGGTATCCTCAAAACTTGGGTTAGGTACGAGGTTGAGTTGGGCGGTGGCTTTTTGCAGAGAGAGGATGCTAAGTAGGAGAAGGAGATATTTTTTCATGATGATGGCTGATTTTGAAATAAATTAAATTGCAAGTTAGGTTTGTGGTTTTTTGTAAGTGAAATGAATTTTATTGCAATAAATTTTATTCGATATACTTTTCGTAATTATTATTTTTGATGAGTAAAAGGAGTAGAATGCCGCAATCACACCTATTCTCGCTCTGTTTTCCCTATTCCTATATGGCAGTCGATACTTGTATAAACATACGAAGGTCATTCTACCTACCAACACTCCCAGCGCCAACATCAGTAAAAAGTTGATACGAAATCGATCTTCGTTAACGAGGTTCAAATCTTTATTTTCGCTTAGTGTCTAACCGACATAGTCGCCACCACTGCCAATATTTGAAGGTACTGTAACTTGTGCAATTAAATTTTTTGTTGTAAAAAGCAACACAGTTGTGATGCAAATTGCCAATAGTTTATTTGTTTTCATGTTAAAATAAATTAGTGAGTTAAAATGATTTTATGATTAAAAATGTTGAGTTTTGAATATATATTTAAAAGATAAATACCACAAGGTTGATCTTGCAAGTCCAATTGGAAAATATTAGTAGTATTAAAATTTAATTCGTCAATTAATTGTCCTTGCATATTAAATATTTTATATCGAAGTATAGGAACGGGAGAATTTATTGTAAATTATCCATTAGATGGATTAGGGAAAATATCTATAATATCGGTTTTGCCTTCTAATTGGTTTAAACCAGTCCAAGTATCATTAAATAATGAATCCGTGGTCACACATACATCGTCGATGTAATAGTAAGCATGATAAGGGATTGAAAAGGGAGAAGTTATTAGAGTGTCTGTGTTATTATCATCAAAAAAATTACTAATACTTAAATATTTGTAAGCAGAATCAGCAATGAATGATCCGTTGATTTTTGTCCAGTTTATTGTATCCGTTAAAATGCTATCGGAATAGAATTTTGCAGTATTTATTAAAGGTGGAGCACAACAAGAATCAAAAGGTACTGTATAAAAATTTATACCTTGTTTATTACATGCTATAGAACCATTGTTAATTGCTGCATTCACAACAAAAAAGGAAACAAAGTATTTTTGACCAATAATTAAATTGCTCAAAAGTTCAATTCCAATTGGCTCTCTGTAATTTGGACTATTAGGAGTGTTGGGTCCTCTATAAAAAGCTGCTCCAGCATACGCATTACCGGAATGAGCATATTGAAAGCCAAAAACGGAATTGGGCAATCCTAAATAAGTACAGGCATTAAAGTAATCTGGAGAATTTCCAAAATTCAACCAATTTGCACAGGCATCAAATTGATTGGTTCCAAATGGGCAATAAACGGTATCCTCAAAGCTCGGGTTAGGCACTAAATTCAGTTGAGCCCTCACTAGTGGTGAGAAAAGTAGTAAAAGCAGAAAAACTTTTAATAACTTCATAAAAGAAAGAGTTAACAATAACCAAAGATATGTATTTATTTTGAAAAACCTAATTTTTACTGAAATAAAATTTAAATACTGGTTGCAATGGATGAAATATGGGCTTAAATTTTATATCCCACTTTCCTCAAACCAACCAGAATACATCAAATAATTATTGGCAATGCCTTCAATTAATGTTTTCGTTTGTTCCGCATCGATGGACTTTACTTTTTTTGCTGGAACACCTGCATAAATAGAGCCCGATTCTACAATGGTATTTTCTAAAAGGACCGCACCTGCAGCAATGATAGAGTTGGAATGTACAACGCAATGATCCATCACGATGGCACCCATGCCTACTAAAACATTGTCGTGTATGTTGCAACCATGCACTAGTGCATTATGTCCAATTGAAACATTGTTTCCAATAACCGTTGCTGCTTTTTGATAGGTACAATGTATGACAGCACCATCTTGAATGTTTACTTTATTTCCAATGCTGATGGTATTCACATCTCCTCGTACTACTGCATTAAACCATACACTACATTCATTTCCCATCACTACTTGACCTACAATGGTGGCATTGTCGGCGATAAAACAATTCTCTCCAAACTTCGGGTGTACTCCATGTACTGGTTTTATGAGGGGCATCGTGTTTATACTAATTAGTTTATTTTAAATTTTTTGAATGCGAGGTATTCTGTTTTACTAATTACATGTTGTACCGACTCTTCTCCAAAAACATCATTGAACTTGTCGAATTTTAATCCGCATTTTTCAAGCACTCGTAGTGAAGCTAAGTTCGCTACTGCAGATCGACCAATAATTCGAGTTAATTCTAAATCATCAAATCCATGTTGAATACAACGATTTGCAGTTTCTGTTGCGAATCCTTGACCCCAATATTTTTTAAAGAAGCGATAACCAATATCTACTTCTCTATCTTCTGGCAAATATTTTAAGCCGCACCAACCTAAAATGGTGTTATCTTCTTTGTTTTCTACCACCCATCTACCCATACCATATTTTTTATAGGCATCGTATTTTTTCAAAAACTCTATAGCTGCCATTTCACTCTCAAAAGGTGCATCACCTGTGTAACGTATCACATCAGGATCGAGATTGAGTAAATAGAAGATGGGTCCATCTTCGGGCTGCATTTCACGCATTTTACAGCGTTGAGTTTCGAGGACGTATTTCATGGTCAGTGTCGGATAAATCGGTTGCTGCTATTAATACTATAATCACTATTACTAAATCGAATGGTGTATAATCCTCTGCTCAATCGCTCAGCCGGGAAATTGAAATAAAGTGTTCCTTTTTCAGAATAAAAATTTGAACTCAATACCAATTTTCCATCAGCACTAAATATTTCTAAGCGCATAGGTTCAACACGATTGTGACTCAAGCTACACCATGTGTTTTCGTTTCCTGCCGGGTTCGGATAAATGTTGATGTTGAAGGATAAATCATTCGGATCAACGCGACGAACAGGAGATAATTGTGAGAGACCATTGTTATCAAAAATAGTAAGACGATAGTAGGTACTCGTGTCTAATAGGGCAGGATCTAACCAAGAATACACCGCAGTACTCCCTAAACTTCCCGTTGCATTTTTAATATCTGCAAAATTATAAACGACAGCATCGGTCGATTTTTCGATGTTGAAATAATCGGTATTGAATTCATTTAATGTTGACCAATTAAGTAACGCATAATCACCCGATTTCACTGCAGTGAAGCTGAGTAGTTCAAATGTTGGAGCATCGGCATTGCGTGTAAACCATATAGGCGCTGTCCAAATTTTATTGCCATCGGCTTGTGTAATTTCGGCGAAATAATAATAAGTAGTTGCTACAGGGATGATATGCGTATAACTCATCGAATCAGCGAACGTAGCTAAGTACAAGATGGTTGCACGAGTACCACTACCAGGAACACCATAATAAATTTTAATACTATCCGTGCTTTCGATGTCAGGATCATCTACCACCAATTTGATTTGTGGATCTTGATTCGCACTACAACTTGTTCCCATCCCATATCCGCTTACTGAAAAATAAATTTTTGCATTCCAATCATCGGAAGCATAAAAACTATGTCTTCGAAAAGCTTGCATGAGCGACTTACGGTTAAGGCTATCTGCAATAACAACTGTTCTTCCAGTATGTGATCTGCCAAAATTAATATTGTGATTGTCGTGATCAAATCCAGGAGCTACATGATAACCTACTTTTAATAAATCAAGATAACGTGATAAGTGCGTGGAGGTAGGTAAATCACTATACGTAGTATCTGTCGAGAAAGCAGGTCCGCTCTTTATAGCTAATCCAACAATCGCCGAATCCCAGAGTGCATTGTACGGGTTGTTTTGAATTCCGCCAAAATCCGTCGACTCCATATGAGCGAGGTACGCAAATGCGCTATCACCTCTTGCAGCTACCATATAGAAAAGTGAATCATATTTCGATTGTCCATTATAAATATCATAGTTTCCTTGTTCCCATCCAATCAAACTATCAATTCCATAAATGACAACGTGTCCACCCGTGCTGATAATTCCCCATTCCATTCCGTAAAATGTTGGAAAAATTCCATCCAAATTTGTGGAGTCTGCTTCTGCAATTCCTTTGTGATAATCGGGACGCTGCATACCTCCTCCCGAATGATTATGATCCGATATCCCCCAAAAATTTACATTCAGTGCTTTCTGTTGTACATATTCAAAACATGATTTTGCAGTTAAATAGTTTGGATCATTTCCCATATTTCCATCCGAATATTCGGAATGTGAATGAATATTTCCGAACCAAAATTGACTTTGAGCATTCCCGTTACTCACAACAAATAAAAAGAGCATACTAAAACCTACCTCCTTTAGATTTGAAAAAAGGGGGGCAAGTAAGCTTATTAATTTCTGTCGAGTCTTGGTCATTTTGTCTTGGAGCTACTGAATAACAATCAAATGCGAATTAACGAGTCGCTTTCTAGCTACGATTAACATTTAAATATTCTGATTGTTTACAAGCTCTATCAAAATTACAGTAATTTTTTATAATTCTCTTCCTCCATGGATTACTTTTGCCAAAGATTTTTGTAGTTTAACCAACTGAAATATGAAATTCCCACGAATGAATCATTCGACGAAGCGATTAGTTAGAAATTATGTGTTGATAGTAGGGTGTGTCCTTTTTAGTGGGATGGTTTCTGCTCAATCGACCAATTCATCAAATTCAAAACAAACTGGAGCCGTTACCAAGAAGCCTGTTGTGCAAATTGTGGATCGCAGAGCGATGTTAATTGATAGTCTCTCTTCTTTTGTTGATTATATTTTAGTGCAACAAGATTCACTGAAACAAATAATGCAATCGCAAAGGGAGCGAATGGATTCTAGTATTTCTGCTTTGGAAGAGGTTAGTGCAGAAAATGCAAAACTCAAAGAATCTTTAAAGGATGCGCAAGGTGATACTTTACAATCAAATCATACCAACTCTATACTTTTTATTTTTAATGTTGGTGTAGGAATATTTTTATTGATTGCATTGTTGTGGATGTTTATGAAAAAGAAAAGTGATGGCGAAAGAGAGGAAGATGAAGTATCAAGTAAATCAAATGGGAAGGTAAGTAAAGATGAAAGTTTCGATCACAAATTGGATCGCATTCAGAAACTTGGATCTTTAAGAGATAAAGGATTATTGACGGATGAAGAATTTAATTTGCAGAAAAGTCAAATTTTAGGAGAGTAAATAAGAGAGGGCAAAGAAAATGCGAAGTATTAGTTCACAGTTTAGAAAAGTAACTCCGGTACTACTCATTTCGTGGATTGTCGCTACTTTGACATTGCTTATTTCCATTTTTGTAAGTATCAATAAGGATATTGAATTGGATAATTTTACGCAAGATCCCAATGCGCAATTCAATGCTCCGTTTTATGTTGGTTTCTTTTCGAATGTTGGAATTATGATATGGAGCGCCGCATTCACAATCTGCTTTTATGCGGCTTGGCGCACCGATGGTAAAACGGATAAGCGAGCACAAGAGTTTTTAATCTTTAGCGGCTTAATCACGATGCTGATGACCTTTGATGATTTGTTTCAATTACACGAATTGGTTTTCCCGAAGTATTTAAGTATTTCTGAGAATATGGTGTATCTCACATATCTCAATATTTACATGATTTATTTTATTCGTTTTAGAAGACAATTATTAAATTCTGATTTTATTGTTTTAGGAATTTCTTTCTTCTTTCTTGGATTATCTACCATCATTGATATTCTTCCCTTGCCCATCGAAAAAGATACTTTTTTAGAAGACGCTATAAAATTATTAGGCGCTATCACCTGGTTAATTTATTTTGTTCGCACTGCTGATGAAGTGGTGGAGAAAAATAATTTGAAGTAGTTGCCTTCAAGAGCCTCAGGCAACACTTCGAGAACCTCAGGCAACTTTATATCTTAAATGTTGACCGAGGGAACTCGCGGTCAACTCACGCGTTGGCTGAGGCTCTCGAGGCCAACCTAGCTGCTGCCCGCGAGTTCCCTCGGGCAGCGATAATTTAAATAATGTTGGCTGAGGCTCTCGAGTGTTGGCCGAGGGAACTCGAGGCCAACTTATTTCAACGCCCCCTCCTTAATACTTTCCACCACGGCAGGATCCAAGAGCGTAGATGTATCTCCTAAATTATTCATCTCGCCTTCTGCAATTTTCCTTAAAATTCTACGCATGATTTTTCCAGAGCGTGTTTTAGGTAGACCACTTACAAATTGTATTTTGTCGGGCTTCGCGATGGCGCTAATCATTTTTGTGACGATGGAAAGTATTTCGATTCGGCTTTGATTGGGGTTTTCAAGCACATGATCACAAATAACGTAAGCATAAATTCCTTGCCCCTTAATTGGATGAGGAAATCCGACAACCGCCGATTCGATCACATGCGGATGTTCGTTGATGGCGTTCTCTACTTCTGCAGTACCGAGGCGATGTCCAGAAACATTGATGACATCGTCCACCCGCCCAATAATTCGGTAATAATGATCGTAGTCTCTTCGGCATCCATCTCCTGTAAAATATAAATTTGGATACGTAGAAAAATAATTTAGTCGACAACGTTCATGATCACCATAGGTAGTTCGAATCATACCTGGCCACGGGAATTTTATGCATAAATTTCCTTCTACATTGATGCCTTTTATTTCATTGCCTGAACCGTCTACTAAGATGGGTTGTATGCCAGGAAGCGGAAGTGTCGCGAAGGTAGGTTTAGTAGGAGTGATGTGCGCCAGAGGAGAAATCATGATTCCACCTGTTTCCGTTTGCCACCATGTATCAACTATCGCACATTTTCCTTTTCCAATTTTTTCATGATACCAGTTCCAAGCTTCTTCGTTGATGGGTTCACCCACCGATCCTAATGTTTTCAAGGAGTCTAACGCATACGGCTGTACGAACTCATCACCGCAAGCCATCAAAGAACGGATAGCAGTAGGTGCAGTATAGAATATATTTACTTTATGTTTATCAATCACCTCCCAAAACCTACCTGCATTCGGATATATAGGAATTCCTTCAAACATTACAGTGGTAGCACCACACAATAGCGGACCATAAACAATGTACGTATGCCCCGTTACCCAACCTACATCGGCAGTACACCAATAAATATCTTTTTCTTCGTATTGGAAAACATTTTTGAATGTATATCCCGCCCATACCATATATCCACCACAAGTATGTACAACGCCTTTTGGCTTTCCTGTAGAGCCCGAAGTATATAAAATAAAGAGCATGTCTTCAGCATCCATGGCTACGGCCTTGCATTCGGTACTGCAGTCTGCAATCTCTTCGTGCCACCAACGGTCCACCGCCTCATTCCAATTTATTTTTTGTTCGGTATGTCGAAATACCACTACATTTTTTACGCATGATGTTTGAAGCAAGGCCTCGTCAATAATTTCTTTTAAAGAAATATCTTTTGCTCCTCTGTGAGCGCCATCTGCTGTGATTACAAATTTGCAGAGCGAATCATTGATTCGATCGGCTAACGATTGCGCTGAAAAACCAGCGAACACAATGGAGTGAACTGCACCGATGCGTGCACAAGCCAACATGGTAATCGCTGCTTCTGGAACCATGGGCATGTAAATGCAAATTCGGTCTCCTTTTTCTGCACCTAATTTTTTTAACATGTTTGCTGTTTTGCAAACTTCTTCGTGCAGTTGATTGTAAGTAATTTTCTTTGAAGGCTGAGTTGGATCATTGGGCTCCCATACAATCGCAACTTGATTTCCTCTTTCAACTAAGTGTCGATCGAGGCAATTTTCTGTAATGTTTAATTGTCCACCTTCAAACCATTTCACGTCAAATACGTCAAAATTCCATTTTAGTACTTTACTCCATGGCTTTATCCAACTAAACTCCACTGCAATATTTGCCCAAAATTTTTCTGGATTTTCAACACTCTCTTGGTAAGCTTTATGGTATTCTTCGAGGTTTCTTATTCTTGAGTTCATTTTCAATAGACTTGGATGGTCATTCAAATATACAAAAGTTTCCAATTTGAGGGGATATTGAACTCAAATCGAATGATAGCAGTAAACCTGCAATTTTTACGTTAGAAATAAACATAATTATTCTTATTACTATTTTCTTTCTTAAATTTGTTTAGTAAATCATTATTCTATGAATATTCATGCTGAAAAATTAAAGCTAATCGAATGGGTGCTCACCATAAATGATAAAAGCATTATTGAGAATCTGAATATTTTTAAAGATAATTTTTCTACTTCACAAGATTGGTGGGAAACACTATCGGAAGCTCAAAAGGAGTCCATCGAAAAAGGATTGAAGGATATAGAGGATGGGAAAGTAACAGCGCACAAAGATGTTTTAAAAAAGTACAGGTTCAAGTAATTCGCAATTTGGAGGCAATTAGTTCTTTCAATACTATTTTGTAATCCATTAGTAAGAATTGGATAGTATTTAATTTTATTGTTTTCCTCTAAGACGTAAATTGCATAAGTGAATATAAAAAAGTGGATGCTCTTCTATGCCTTTTTCTACCCTTTCGGATTAGTAGCCTCTCCTCCTAAAGAGCTCATCTTAAAAGTTCCTCAACTCAAGGAGCATACGGTTTTTAATATCAAGAAACAGATGAATTGTTTGATCAATGTTCATTTCTGTGGCTATGATGTTGCAAGCTCCTGTTTGTTTTTGAGATATGATCCCGAAAGTATGCTCGAAACGGATATTATTATGACAAGTATTTGTGCACTGAATGGAAAAATAGAAGTGATTCCAGTAATTGGGTATACTATTTATGATGTCATCGATGGAAAATTAAAATGAAATTGATGAATCCATCTACCTAAAATGTTCAGCTAATACCAACGCTCGTAACGATATATTTTAAGTAAAGTTATGGTCAAGCTTTTGATCAAATAGATACCATTGGTCTGTTTTGCATTTAGTAATGATTTTAAATTGGCGGCGTCAAACAACTTTAAATGCGATAACCATTTATTTATTCTGACCCCAGAGGGGTCAAATCTTTATAGAAAACGATATCATTATTTTTTAGCCTGACCCCATAGGGGTCACACCAACACCCGAAAACAAACGTCAAATTGATTGGTCCAATAAATGTGGTGGTTAACCTTTCAATCAGAATGAAATCTTTGTATAATTTTATATTAGGGAATGTTATAAACTAAGGTGTACTTAAAGCAACCGGAAGAATTTTCCCATTAAAAAACTTGCTACCATTCTCTGTAAACCAAGCTACAAATTCACCCATTTCACTTGCTTTTAAAGGAGCTTCGTATCCGGGAAAAGCTTGATGTAACATCTCAGTCTGAACCGCGCCTAAGGCCAAACAATTGACTTTAATTTTTTCATCTTTCAACTCATTGGCTAAGCATTCAGTCAAAACACATAAAGCCCCTTTGCTACTAGAGTAAGCACTCAATCCATCAAACTTCACGCTTCCTTGAACACCACCCACCGACGAAATATTTACGACGTGAGCGCCCTTTGCTTGTTTTAATAAGGGGAGCAAATGTTGGGTCAACCGAAAGGGAGCAAAGACATTCACTTCATAAATTTTTTGCAAATCATGTGCACTGATTTCTTCAAATTTCTTGCTCACTAAATAACCAGCGTTATGAATGAGTCCTGTAAGATGATTGACGCCCAATTTCTTTAAGTCACCCACTAAAGCTGTTAAATTTCCTCTTTCAAGGTCGAAGGGAAGGACGTCAATTTTATTTTCTGAAGCTTTACGTAATGATTCAAGTTTTGTAGCGTTTCTTGCAATAGCAATTACTTTATTGCGTTTGTTTTGGGCAAGAACCAAGGCTGTAGCGAAACCAATTCCTGAGGAGGCTCCTGTCACTAAATAGTAATGTTGATATTCCATGTTATAAATTCCTTCCTGCAAAGGAATAAAAATCAATGAAAGTTGTACCTTTGATTTGCAATTATTATGAGAAAATATTTATTACTGGTAGTTTTAAGTCTGGTAGTCACCGTTTCTTATGGACAAGAAAGGGAAGAGCAACCCACTCGACAAAGTCCGCTGGTGAGGGATAAGCCCTCCTTAAAAGATCGACTCTTTTTTGGTGGAAATGTGGGTCTTAGTTTCGGATCGCTCACGTACATCAATGTGGCACCAACCATCGGTTATAAAATTACCGAAAGATTCGGAATGGGTTTAGGACCTACTTACACGTATTATAATGATCGCCGTTTTGTGAATTATAAATACGAAACTCAGATTTATGGAGGTCGAACTTTTGCGCAGTATCAAGCACATGAAAGCATCTTGCTGTATTCAGAATTTGAAGTGGTGAATATTGAAGTGCCTGACTTACTCTTTACAAAACTAATTCGTACAAATATTCCAAGTCTATTTGTAGGCGGCGGATACACTCAACGCATGGGAAGTAATTCGGGAGTGTCGTTGATGCTTTTGTACAATGTGATGGAAAGTGACTATAAGATTTATGAAAATCCAATACTTCGACTTGGGTTTAATTTTGGAATGTGAAGTGTAGCTGCTAGCTTCTAGCTTCTAGCTTCTAGCTTCGGGCTTCTGGCTTCTGGCTTCTGGCTTCTGGTCGGGAAGCCTCACGACTAACTTCTATCTTCTAAAA
>JANOPQ010000006.1:0-10332 GCA_031421935.1 Bacteroidota bacterium
AATCGATTTGATGCCGAGTAATTTAGCGAAAGGAGCAAATTCTGCAGATGTTGAAATAAATAAATCAGGTTTGAAACTCCGAACAATCTTCCAATGTGCAAGAGTTCTTTTTATAAAGGAATTGAGAATTCCAATTCGAGAATCTTTTCTTTCCTCTTCAACTATGTTGATAAATTCAATGTTGCTTTCCTGAAGTAATTTCGTTAGAACATCCTTCGTTTTACTAGTCACCAATACCGAATGACCATTCTCCTTCAAAATACGCATGGTATTTTTGAAGAGATGAAAATGGGCTGGATGTGCCAAGTAAAACAAGTATTTCATTTCTATTTTGTAATATTTAATGTTGTCAGACCAGCAAACATCCAAGCGTTCGACCATCTCATGAAATTGGAAGTATTCGTATAGTATTTATACTTTCGAAAAAAGAAATAACCTTTTTTATGTTGCATATTTTCAATGTTCCAAATAGCGACTTTCTTGGCTAAGTCGCGATAACCAAATCGACTCAAGCTTAATAATGTTTGTCCAGACGCTGTACAATCTGCAGGCCATTGGTTTTTATCGTAAAATTTTGCTTGACCACTTTTTAAGATGAACGTACTTGTGTAAAATTGTATTCCTTTATTTAAGTTTAAACTCCATGTGGAGTCGTCCGTGCAATTTTGGTACTCATCTAAACAATCAAGAATATATCCAGTATGGTAATTATCAATCCAAGCTCCCGTTTCGCGTTGTGAATAAATCCAAGCACCATCATCTCGTTGAAATTTCATCACATAGGCCACTGCGTTTTTTGCCATGTAATTCCATTCTTGATTTCCAGTGATTTCAAAACCTTGCGCCATTAATCGCGCTCCTTTCATACTGGCATTAAAAACTTTTTCATTGTCGAAAGGTGAATATGAAAAACAAAAACTTCCATCTGATTCTGTGGAACGATGAATATGTTTTTCAGTAAAGGCACAACATTGTACAATTAATTCTTTTGCTTCAACAATTCCTAATTTTTTCCAGGCTAAGTAAAGTGCATTGCTAATGATTCCAGTTGCTACGAGTGTAGGCTGATAGGCTGGAATGGATGCATAACGTGCTTCCCAAGGAAAATCATAGCCCCAACAAGCACCCGTATATCCTGATGGAATTAGTTTTTGGAGCTCTTGAATTAACTCGAGAATTATTTTCTGATTCGTTTTGGAATTGGATGGTGTGGTCATTTGAACATAACCTTGAATCACCAGTCCAATGGTAACTGGATTTAGTCTCTTCTGAATTCCCAAAAGTGGACGAATGTTTATTGGAAATCGTTTTACAAACTGTTGCGATAAAAAGCGAAGTTTATGATTAGATTTTAGTAGTGGAAGACGAAACAAAGGTGAAGTAAGTCCATCGTATGGATCGTATCCTTTGTATTTTTCGTTTTCGATAAATGTCTTTAGTAGCGTTATCGACTGAATGATTTTCTCATCGGGAGTCATAACGTATTTAGTGAAATATTTTTACCGTTTTGGGAGATGGATTCAACGACAGCAAAGGTTGCCAAGGTCGAATTATAGAGCGATTCAAAGGAAATAGGAGAGGTGTTTCCGGTTTTGATGGATTGAACAAAAGCTTCCAATTCTAATTTATGCCCTTTATCTTGGTTCCCATTTGATTTCTTTATGCCCTTTGAATCGGAAATAGTTAATTCTTTGAAGTCATCAATCTTAGCAATCAATCCGCCATTATAAATTTCAATATATTCTTTACTAACTTCTTTGTTTCCATTGGAGAAATAGGCAATAGTTGCAATGCTTCCATTTTCCATTTTTAACGTAATGCTTAAGGTATCATCTAATCCGCTAGAATCGCTCATGGCTGTAGCAGAAACTTCAGCAATTTTACTATCGGCTAAATAAGCTGCATAATCAATGAAATGACAAACTTCTCCTTTTATTCTACCGCCGCCTACTTGAGGATCATGAATCCAATGATCTTTAGCAACTACACCTGCATTAATTCGCATCAAGATGGCAATAGGCGCAGCAGCATTTAATTTTTGTTTTAGCTGAACACTCATCGGAGCAAACCTCCGATTAAATCCAACCATTAATCGGCAATCGCTGGTTGAAAATGCTTTTCTTATTTCTTCTAATTCTTCACGATGAATGCAAAGTGGTTTTTCGGTAAATATATTTTTATTTTTATTTAATCCATCTAACACATATTTCCCATGACTATCATGTCGGGTTGCAATAAATAAAGTATTGATGGTGGTATCGTTTACAATTTCTGACGCATCACCGGTACAATATCTAAATCCAAATTTATCGCCTACGTTTCTGGCTGAATTAGGTCTTGCGGTTGCTATACCATGCAATGAAACTTTATCTTTTATCACAGGAAGAATGAAATTTTGTCCAAACGAACCCGCTCCAATCATCCCTACACAAACTTGTTCTGAAGGATTGTAAACTTCTTTTCGTAAGGGTATTGAATTTTTTAAAGTCTTTTCTAAATTATATTTTAGCAAGATGCCTGTAAAAGGTTCCGTTTTTTCAAGAATCAAATCATAAGCCTTTTTTGCTTGATCAAAAGTGAAAACATGACTCAGCAATAAATCGATATTGATTTGTTTGTTGTAGATGAGCTCAGCAAATGTTTGCATGTTTCGGTTCTCCGTCCATCTCACATAAGCATAAGGATAATCCATTCCTTGATCTTCGTATTCGTTGTCATAACGGCCAGGGCCATACGAACACGACATTTTCAATTCGAGTTCCTTGATATAATAATTCTTGCGAGTGAATCCTGTAGGAACAGCACCTACTACAATTACTTTACCCTTTCTTCGACATAATGTTCCAGCTAAATCAATAGGATCAAGCGAGGATGCAGAAGCAGCGATTATTACCGCATCAGCACCGTGACCATTGGTAAGTTGTAAAACAGAAGATTCTAGTTGTGTTTCATTTCGTAAAAATGAATTCACAAATCCATTTCGTTTTGCTAAGTCAACTTGAGAGGGATCAATATCAATTCCAATTGCATTTACTCCGGATGCACGTAGAAGCTGTAACGTAATTTGTCCTACTAATCCTAATCCAATGACAACACAGTTTTCACCAAGACGCAAATCAGCTTGACGTATTCCTTGAAGAGCAATAGCACCTAAGGTGGTAAAGGCTGCATGTTGTAACGAAGCATCAGCATGTAATCGAACACATAGATTGACGGGGATGGCAACTACTTCAGCATGCACAGCGCTACTACCTCCGCAGGCTACTAAATCTCCAATCTTAAAATCTCTAACATCTTCTGCAATGGCAATGATTTCTCCAGCACAACTATAACCTAAAGCACTTGGGGCATCCAATTTATTCATGACTAAACGATAGGTTTCTTTGAGTCCAATCGTTTTTGCAGTTTGTATTACTTTTTTTACTTCTTCTTTTCGAGCGCGTGCTTTTCCAATATATCCTAAACGCGCATCTTTTACTGTCTTTCCTTCCGTACCAGCACTTATTAAGGAAAAATGATTGCGCACCAAAACTTGCCCCGACCCTAAAGCAGGAAACGGAACTTCTAGCAATTGCATATGTCCGTCTTTTAAGTTTTGTGTAAGTTGTTCCATTTTAATTTTTCATTGCTTTATGGAAAATCTGAGTCAAATTTTCCACCATAGCTGCCTCTGTAAAATTAGTCAAATAGTGTTTACGAGAATTTTGCCCCATTCGTTGCCTTTTTTCTGGGAAATTGATGAGTTCCTGAATATGGTTTGCAATTGCCTGAGGATCACTTAAAGGAACAATGAACCCATTCTCATCATGTTTCACCGATTCGACTATCGCACCTCTATCAGTGCTGATAATTGGGAGTCCTGCAGCCATCGCCTCAACAATAACCCATGGATGTCCTTCCGGAGCTCTTGGTGGGAAAACAAAGATGTCGGAATTACTCATCATCTGGAGTTTTTGTTCACTTTTGTCGGGTGAATGAATGGTAATGGGGAGATTATTTTGATTGATTTTATCCAAACAATGCTTTTTTGTTTGTTCATCTCTCCAACCTCCCAATACATTTACAGAAACTCTATTTTTTATTTCAGTTGGAAGTAGTAGAATTGATTCAATTACATCTTCAATACCCTTCGACGATTGCAAATTTCCTAAGTAGAGTATTTGGGTGTTAGAAGAATCGTGCAAAGTTCGATTTGGAATGACATAATCTCCTCCATTGGGAGCAACAAAAATTTGATCTTCAGAAAAAAAACCTTCAAATAAATAGCGCAAATTATTTCCTAGTACAATCACTCCTGCACATAGTTTAAATGTCATCTTCACATATGATCGTGTTAAAAAAGAAGACCTTTCCATCCAAATTTTGAATTCGCTCCCTCGAAGATGCAATACAATTTTTTTGCAAAAGAGTCTGCTAAGTAAAATGTAAAATGAATCTTTTATAAATCCAACCGTACTTTGACTTATAGGTATTAGAACTAAGTTAGGCTTTGAATGGATTCCCGTCTTTACAATTTTATAATATATTCCAATATTTTTAATGACTTTTTTTAAATTCCAACTTCCCATACTTTTTAGATCTTCATTGATTTTTGTATCAATGTGAACTAAATTGAAGTTGTATTTAAGCCCGGATTGCAAAAGTATTTGTGTTGCAATAGCTGGACCCATGTAAGGAGGAGGGAGCTTTCCAAAAATACAAACGGTAGGTTTGTCGCTCATCAGACTTGTTGATTTTTTGGAAGTAAAACAAAAGCTACTATCGGATAAACTATATAAAGTAAAGGGGCATAAAGCGTAGGTACTGTGGTAATCGACCAAAGTATCATCATCGCAGAAGTGGCAGCAATCAAGTATTTTTCAGGCATTGCTAAGCGAACCCATCTTGATAAAACTGAAAATAAAAAAACCACATAAAAGAATAGTCCAATAAATCCAGTCATGAATAATTGTCGAACATAATCACTGTGCATTCCACCACCAATCATAACTACTGTTTCTTTAAAATTTGCAGTCGTAATACCAATGAAGTGATTGATTGGCGGCATCTGCTCCCACGTCTCAAAGTATTTTTCCCATCTGGTCATGCGGCCATTAAAGGCTTGATCCGAATCAGATTCTCCCTCAACCACCAAAATTTCTTTTCCAATGAGTGGTTCGATATGATCAATATATAAGTCTTGCGCAAAAAAGGCTCCGATTATAAATATAAACACAAACACAAACAGCAAACCCCGAGTATTTCTAAGATTGTGAATGAGAAGGATGATAATTAATGCAAAGAAAACCCCCCAAGAAGAAACGTGATTGATTCGAGTTAAACCATAGGTGACAAAGAATATAGTTAATACAATATGCCATGTTTTAACTTGAATGTAATTTCCAACGGTATAAAGTTTTTGCACGAAATAATACGACATGATGAGTAAGAACAATATGAAGAAGATGGCGTAATTCATTACGTCTGCATAAGCTCCTCGAATGCGAGATCCGCCGCCACGTCCTTGAGAAATGTACTCGATGGCAATTGGATTTACAAAAGATTCGTATAAGAATACGGTAAATGGAAATATACAAGAAACAAGAAATGCAGTTAGTATTCCATGTAAATCAGCTTTAGATTGTACAATTCTTCGAGCATAAAAGAACAATAATACAGGTGTTGTGTATTTAATTAAATCACCAAATGCTACAACGCTCAAGTTAATAAACCAGAAGGTAGCAGCGTTAAATACAACGAGGAATGCCCAAATTCTAAATGGTATCGCTTCTAATGCTTGTGGTGCTTTTGGAAATCCAACCGCAATGGTACTTAGTAAAATTAAAATGGGGGTTAATATACCCACTATGTAAAGCGGTGAAGCTAAAGCGGAAGTTTCCTTCAACTCATAAAAATTATCTATCAATGGACGCAATAGTATAAGTAAGATAAACCACTTTTTGAAAAGCGGAGAACCTTTATACCATGCCCACCATTGTTTGAAACTCATCTGTCTACTTTTTTTAGTGCTAAAATAAATCCTTTTGCGGAGACCGATAAATTAGCATTTTCATGGATATAAGTCGCTGCATTTTTACCGATTTCTTCTACTTCCTTTGGATGATCGATCATCCATTGCATTTTCTCAACTACCTTTTTTTGATCATTATAGTCGATTATAAATCCAGTTTCACCTTCTTTTATTAAGTCAAAAGTAGCGCCTGCGTGAATAGTAGCCAAACAACACAACCCCGCTGCCATCGCTTCATTTAAAACCAACCCCCAAATATCGAAATCACTTTGAAAGAGAAGCGCGCTTGAATTCGCAAAATAATATGGTATTTCAGATCTTTGTTTGTATCCCGTAAATTCAATATGATCTTTTAAACCTAGTTGAATTGACAATGCCTCCAAACTGTTTTTACTTTCCCCATCGCCGATTATTTGAATCTTAAAGTCGCTTCTTTCTTTTAGTAGGATTGAGGCGATTTTCAATAGGAGGTTAACGTTTTTACGAGGTACTAAATAGCCTAAATAGGTAAATGTAAATTTGCTTTTTGCCTGAATGTTATTCCTAGTTTTTTCAGTTTCTTGTGCAAAAAAGATGGTATCGACCGTGTTTATTCCGATATGAACTCTGTCTTCAGTTGCTCCCATCTTAACCAGATACTTTGCAGCTAAAGTTCCATAAGCAATAAAGGATTGTGCTCGCTTAATAAGTTGTCTACGAAGTAGAATTCGAAGCCATGAAATATTCCTGGTTTCAGTTTCAATACTTCCACTCCAAATTGAGAATGAGCAATTATTTCGATGACACCAACTTGCTGTAATGATGCTTGCAGCGGAAAATCCAGCTACTATAATATTTTTAGGTTGTAATTTATTAAGTGAATTCCAAAGCCCTTTGTAAAAGAAGTATGTTTTCTCAACATTTTTGTTTGATGTGATGGTTCCTCCCTTTAATAGGGTATATGGAAATTGAATTTGAGAAAAGTCAATTTCAAATTTCCTTCGTTGATAGCCCGATTCCGAAAAAATCACATGCAATTCCATCTCTTCTTGAAGCATCTGTTTATTCAATTCGTTGAACAATGGGATGCGATAAGGAGTGGGAATGTTAGTGATGAGTACTACTTTTTTCATTAGGCCGACATCCATTTTTTAAACCAGGCCATCAAAAAGTAGATGGTCCATAGTTGATTCGTGTATGCTTTGTTTCCTTTGCGAATGGCTTGAATTTGTGCATTCAAACCAGTTTCAGAGAATAGCTCAAGATTTCGAGTAAATGATTTGAGATTTTGTTCCGTATAGTCTAGCATAATTTCTCCTGCCCATTCTTGCAATGGGACACAGAAGCCCATTTTCTTCCGATAAAGAATTTCGGGAGGAAGGATCCGTTCCAAACTTTTCTTTAAAATATATTTAGGTTCTTTGTTCTTGGTTTTATAGTTCGAGTGAATAGAAAATGCGGTATTAATCATGTTGTAATCCAAGAAAGGATTTCTGATTTCAATACTGTTCGCCATCCCTAATTTATCCATTCGGTATAAATACTTTGAAGGTATTTGAAACTTCAATCCCAAGTAACACATCCAATCTGTATCAGTCAACCAAGGATGTTTTGCTTTGAGTTTCTGAAAGTCGTGCTTATACTTTTGAATGATGGAATAAGAATTTATATCGCCGATATTTGCTAAGTAGGGTGCAGTCAAAAAGCTTCGTTTAGTACTTTCTTTAAATGCTTTCGCCCCGCCCCAAAATAACTCTTGTCCGTGAGCTGCTCTTGAAAAAATTTCACGAATGGCGGAAGCTTCGTTGTTGGTTTCATTGACAAGACTTGCCATTCCCTTTTTAACTACTGCTGGAAATTTATTGTAAATATGATACCACGGATAAATTTTTTGATATTTCATCCATGCCCTGTATCCTGAAAACAATTCATCCGCTCCATCACCAGTTTGAACAACGAGGGTACCTTTTTCACGAGCCAATTGTGAAATGAAATAGATAGGAATACAGGTTGCATCCGCCATAGGTTCATCAAAACTGTCGATGATGAGTGGCAAACTATTCGCAATGTCTTCAGGCTTTATGTTTTTTTCAAAATGTTCTGTGTTGAACATTTTTGAAACATGGTCAGCATAAATTCTTTCGTCGTAATTCGATTGACCATCGAAACCTACTGCAAATGTTTTAATGGTCGCTGAGCTTTGTGCCCTCATTAATGCTACTACAGCACTGGAGTCAACACCTCCGCTTAGAAATGCACCTACCGGAACATCAGCTACCATTCTATAGTTTACAGCTTTTTCTAATTGTTGATAAAGTTCATCACTTATTTCTTTTTCTGATTTTGTTTCGAAACTTTGTGGTTCAATATTCCAATAGGACTCAATCTTGATATGTCCTTTGTTTAAAGTCATACACTCTCCAGCATCTAACTTATGAATGCCTTCAAACATGGTGAGTGGAGCCGGAAGCTGATTGTAGGTGAGGAAATGATACAAAGCTTCTTGATCGGGAACTGCTTTAATCCAAGGAAGAGTAAGTAGGGCCTTTATCTCTGATGAAAATGCAAACTTCCCATCGTGTATAGTATAATACAAGGGCTTTTTACCAGCACGATCACGTGCTAAGAATAAAGTTTCATTGTGCTGATTCCAAAATGCAAAGGCAAACATTCCATTCAGCTGTTTTAATGCAGCATGGCCATGTTGTTTGTATAATTCTAAAATGACTTCTGTATCACTTCCTGTTTTAAAATGGATTTCTTGACTCAGTTTATCTTTTAATTCTTTGTAATTATATATTTCACCATTGAAAACGATTGCATTTCCCATTTCGTCGATCATGGGTTGGTGTCCCGATGCGGTAAGATCAATGATACTCAATCTCCGATGTCCTAAAAAAAGTCGATCGTCCTTTGACGCCCATATTCCTTCGTCGTCGGGACCACGATGCGCTATGGAAGTATTCATTGCACGAACCAACTCCTTGCTACTTGCAAGTGAGTTGCCGTTCATGTAGAATATTCCGTTAATGCCGCACATAGCTTAGATGGATAAATATAGATTTTTAATTTTAGATGACATTATCTGCATTGAAAATAGTGAAGCATAACTTTTCCTCGCACTTGTTTCTGCATCGTCTTCTTCGATTGGTTTTTTAATCAAAGTTGAAAAAAGATCAGCTAATTCATTTTCGGATTGAAGAACGGAATGAGGCTCTAGAGTTTTTACCAATTCAGTCACTCCACCACCATCTTCAAAAACAAGAACTTGTTTTCCTTGTTGATAGGCTTCTATGGCAACCAATCCAAAAGCTTCTCCTTGACTTGGAATCACGCAAAGATTGGATTCTTGCAGTAACTGAAGTGAATTTCCTTGGCCTGCGAAGCTTACCTTGTCTTTAATTTTTAAATTATCAACTTGTTTTTTTAATGACATTTCCTCAGGTCCTGTGCCCATGATGATTAATCGGAAATTAGAAGAATTAATTTTAGAGATGGAAAATAGCAATCGATCAAATCGCTTCACTTGAGCAAGTCGACCAATTGCAGCAATAAGAAATTCGTTTTCTGATTTTCGAAATTGATTTGTTGAAATCGTAGAATTCAAGTTTAATGGGACACCATTGTAGATTACTTCTTTGATAGGTCGAGAAAGTCCAAAACGATGAATGGATTCGCTCTTTGTAAATTCTGAATTAAACGAGATGGCATCAACACTTCTATTTAAGAACTGCTTTTGCATCCATCTAACAATTGCATCTTTCAATTTAGTCTTTCTACCAAAGCCAAAATTACCATGTTCTGTGTAAATTATTTTTTTACCACTCTCCTTGGCTGCATACCCTAAAAGTGGATTGTAAGAATGAAAATGAATGAGATCAAATTTTGTCATTAACAGTTTGCATTCTTTGTAAGACGAATAGGAAATTTGGAATGCTCCTTTAAATTGACCTGGAATAATTGAAATTCCTTTTTTTTCAAATGCTTCAAATAATGCTGATTTGCCTTTTGCACAAAATACACTTACTTGCAAATTATTGTCTTTTTGTTGTTCCTCACAAAGATGTAAAACAACTTTACTAATACCACCCATTTCGGTCGACCAAATTATATGGAGTATTTTGAGAGGAAGCATTCGCGTTTTTACGTAGATTTTTGAGCAATAGATACATATCCGATAGGTCCGTAACGAAATCGCTTAAAGATTGATTTTACGAGTGGAAGGTTGGATAAAAACAAGTAAAAGAGTTGAGGTAATACGACTAAAATAAACAAAATGGGGTTGTAAATGGAATAAATGGCCTTTATATGCAACATTTTAGATAGTGCATTGAAAAGTTTTA
>JANOPQ010000007.1:0-2335 GCA_031421935.1 Bacteroidota bacterium
TCCGCATGTCACGAAATCCGAAAATTGCATTTCGATAATCGATTTACATCCATTAATACTTAACCCGAGTCCTGCACCTAAAATAGCCGATTCACACAACGGAGTATTGCGCACTCTCATCTTTCCAAACTGCTCTACAAATCCCGCAGTAGCTTTAAATGCACCGCCATACTCTGCAATATCTTGACCCATGATGATCAAGTTCGGATGTCGTTCCATTCCTTGCTTCATCCCATCTGAAATCGCATCCAAAAATCTTTTCTCCGATTTATTTTCTGATGCTGCAAGAATGGGTTTAGCATCGTAAGGCGCAAAACGATCATTCAATTCACGAGCATCATCGGGTTCAATTTCTTTTTCTGCGAATGCGATGGACAATCCCTTTTCAATTTCTTCCTTAATGCCTGCACGAATACGATCTACAAAATCAGTATCAATCACTCCTTCGTTCAATAAATATTCTTCATAGTTTTTGATGGGATCTTTCTTTCCCCACATTTCAAAAAGTTCTTGCGGAACATATTTTGTACCGGAAGCTTCTTCATGTCCGCGCATACGAAAGGTCATACACTCTAAAATAATGGGACGTGGACGCTCGCGCATCGATGCCGCCAATTCATTCACGGTGTTGTACACTTCTAAAATATTATTTCCATCTACTTGCACACCTTCAATTCCATAACCGATGGCTTTATCAATAAATTGTTTGCAACGAAACTGATCGGCGCTGGGCGTACTTAGACCGTAACCATTATTTTCAATCACAAAAATTACAGGAAGATCCCATACTGCAGCCACATTGATGCTCTCATGAAAATCGCCTTCACTCGATGCACCGTCGCCGGTAAACACTGCAGTTACATGCGGATTCTTCTTTAACACATTTCCCAAAGCAACGCCATCGGCAACGCCCATTTGCGGACCCAAGTGCGAAATCATTCCCACAATATGAAACTCTTGTGTTCCCATGTGAAACGAACGATCGCGTCCTTTTGTAAATCCACCGGGCTTTCCTGTGAATTGCGAAAACAAACGATTCAACGGAATTCCGCGAACGGTAAACACACCTAAATTTCGGTGCATGGGTAAAATATATTCTTCGCGGTGAAGCGCCATGGCGGTCCCCACCGAAATCGCCTCTTGTCCAATGCCACTAAACCATTTCGCTAATTTCCCTTGACGAAGCAAAACGAGCATTTTCTCCTCAATCATTCGAGGTTTTAAGAGGGCTTTATATAAATCGATAAGTACTTCATCCGATAGATTCTCGCGACGGAAGTGAAGTGAATGTTCGGTCATTAACATGCTATAAATATTGATGCAAATGTAGGCTTTTTGCTTCTGAAAGCCCTAACTTTGCGCTATGCAAGAGGTTTTTGTAATTGTCTTAGTCTTAGTAGCCTGTAAATTTCTCTATAAAAAGATAAAGGCATCGGTTAGTGATGATCATAAGGGTGGATGTGATGGATGCTGAGTTAATTCAGAATTAAGAATGCAGAATTCAGAATTACCCCCTCATTTCCCCCTTTGAAATAAGAATTATGCCCTGACAGCTATCAGGATCAGAATTTCCACCTCCCTCCTCTGAAATTTAGAACTTTCCTTCAGCAAGCAGATGTTTTTCCATAATAATGAAAGCAAGTTCGCTATCCAAAAAACTTTATGTATTCAATATAATATGAATCATAAACGCATTTAACAGAACAGAAAATTCATTAAATTTGCAGGAATGAGTGATAAAAATCTCTTTATAATTGCTGGATGTAATGGATCAGGTAAAACAACGGCTTCATTTACTATTTTACCAGAAATGATCAATTGTAAAGAATTTGTTAATGCCGATGAAATAGCAAAAGGGATTTCACCATTCCAACCGGAAAAAATTGCTTTTGAAGCAGGTCGTTTAATGTTAAACCGAATAAATGAATTGCTGTATTTAAACGAAAACTTTGCATTTGAGACAACGTTATCAACTAAAAGTTACAGAAGTAAAATTCTTAAAGCCAAAGAAAATAATTATTCAATAACTTTAATTTTCTTTTGGCTTCAAAATGTAGAATTAGCAATGGAACGTGTAAGGACAAGAGTCTCAGAGGGTGGTCATAATATTCCCGAGAATGTAATTGCAAGAAGATATTTAAGAGGGATAATAAATTTATTTGACATTTATTTACCGTTAGCAGATGGAGCATTAATTTTTGACAATTCAAATGGAAAGCATGAACTGCTGGCTAAAAAAACTATTCAAGGGGAACTAAATATTGTTGACAACATAAAATTTGATCAAATTAAAAAATGCTATGATAACTATAGAAAAGCAAAATGAACTCCATGA
>JANOPQ010000008.1:0-15946 GCA_031421935.1 Bacteroidota bacterium
TGTGGACGCAATGTTTTCACATTCCATGCGTGAAACAATTCGTGGGAAGCCACGCCCATCAAATCCGAATACATCTCCTTATTCATCAGTTGATAGCCAGGTCCTAACGCTAAAACTGTACTGGCTTTATGCTCTACACCATGGTAAAAACGATAAGGCAATAACAAAACTAAGAAGTGATACTCAGCTACTGGAAAAGATTTCATCATATCAAGTTGCACACGAGTGAATGCTTCAAAATCGTGAATGATTCTTGTCCAGTCGGGCTGACATTCTCCATACAACCAAATATGAAACTGATAATCATTCACCGAATAACTGCGATGTTGCAATGATTTAGCAGCAAAAAAAGGAGCGTCTAATAATTCATCTAAATTTTCGGCGCGTAAAATATTATTCTCAATTTCTGGTAATGAACAAGCGATTTGATAATCGGAAGGAATTTCAAGATGCAGAAAATAAGGTTCATTCGCTTCGATGGGATCATACAAAATACAATGTACGGGATTCAAATAAAGAAAATCGTTATCGAGCCAACAAGCGCCGGCATCTGGTTGTGCGGCGTAATACTCATACTGCAAAATAATTTTCCCGGCGGGAGCTTCATCAATGCGCCATCGATCTTTATTTATTTTATGAATAGGAAGTTCCGTTCCACTTTCCGTAGTGGCAATGAGACCTCTTAAATTCTTTGCAAAATTTCCTAACTCATATCTACCTGGGCGCCATGAAGGCAGTTGGAATTCGATGGGTCCATGCTCCTTCACCTCTTTATGGGCTTCAATGAATACAAATCGAGATTGAGGAATCGGTGTTTTAACTATGTATTTCATAACTTGATTTCACTACAAATCTAAAACAATAAAGAAGCTAAAAATTTAATAAAACTGATTTAAGAAGCATCCTATCAACAATCCAATTATGCTACATATCCTAACTCCTATCTTTCAACAAAACAGATCAATAATACAGCACAATTCATTATTCCACGCTTGTACCACCTGAAAATCAATGACTTTTAATCAATGTTGTTAAATGATTTAACTTTGCCCTCTCAAAAGAAGATCTTGATATGCAATACGATTTGATAGTAATGGGCAGTGGTCCTGGTGGATATGTAGCAGCCATTAGAGCTAGCCAACTTGGATTAAAAACAGCAGTAATTGAAAAAGAATCATTAGGTGGCATTTGCTTGAACTGGGGATGCATTCCAACGAAAGCATTATTAAAAAGTGCTCAAGTTTTTGAATACTTAAAGCATGCTGGCGATTATGGTATCACTGTGAATGAATACAGTGCCGATTTCAATAAAATGATTGGAAGAAGTCGAGATGTGGCTGATGGTATGAGCAAAGGGATTCAATTTTTATTGAAGAAAAATAAAATTGATGTCATCAACGGTTACGGAAAAATTAAGCAGGGAAAAAAGGTAGAGGTAACTGCTGTAGATGGTACATCTACCACTTACGAAGCTCAACATATCATTTTAGCAACTGGAGCACGCAGCAGAGTATTGCCAGGACTCGAGCAAGACGGAAAAAAAGTAATTGGATATCGTGAAGCGATGACCTTACCTACTCTACCAACATCCATGGTCATTGTTGGATCAGGTGCTATCGGATGTGAGTTTGCATATTTCTATAATAGCTTGGGTACGAAAGTGACCATTGTTGAATTTATGTCGAATATCGTTCCGATTGAAGACGAAGATGTATCAAAGCAATTGGCACGATCATTCAAGAAATCAGGAATAAATATTATGACTGAATCTAGTGTTGAAAGTGTGGATACTTCTGGTGCAGGCTGTAAAGTAAAAGTAAAAACTAAGAAGGGAGAAGAAATTATCGAGTGTAATGTTGTTTTATCTGCAGTTGGAATTACTCCTAATATTGAAAATATTGGCTTAGAAGATGTAGGTATCATCACAGATAAAGGAAAAGTATTAGTAAACGATTACTACCAAACAAATATTCCTGGCGTTTATGCCATTGGTGATATTGTAAAAGGTCCGTCATTAGCACATGTGGCTTCTGCAGAAGGAATTTTATGTGTAGAAAAGATTGCAGGTCTATCGGTACACCCCATTAATTACGGAAACATTCCAGGATGTACATATTGCTCTCCTGAAATTGCTTCTGTGGGAATGACAGAAAAAGCAGCGAAAGAAGCGGGTATCGAAATTAAAGTTGGAAAGTTCCCATTCTCTGCAAGTGGAAAAGCGAAAGCAGCGGGTGCTAGCGATGGATTTGTAAAAGTTATTTTTGATGCGAAATACGGTGAGTGGTTAGGCGCACACATGATTGGCATGAACGTAACGGAATTGATTGCAGAGGTAGTAGTAGCTCGTAACTTAGAAACGACAGGACACGAAATCATCAAATCGATTCATCCTCATCCAACCATGAGCGAAGCCATTATGGAAGCGGCTGCTGATGCCTATGGCGAAGTGATACACATGTAAATAAATATTGATATTAAAACAGAAGGGAGTTAATCGCTCCCTTTTTTTGTGCTTATAAGAAGCGAATATATGTGTTAACATTGCAAAATAAAATAATAATTGTTTTTAATTAAACTTAATAAATTTACCACTGAGACACGGAGGCACTGAGGGGCACGGAGAAATGCTAGCTTCTAAATGTCATTCGTCAATAAGCTAAAGTATACATTGCAAAACCTAATTTTCCATTTTCCACCGAAATCACTCAGTGATTCTCCGTGTTCCTCCGCTCCTCCGTGGTAAAAAAATCAACTCAAAACAAAAGAGAAATTTTCAATTTGAAAATTCATTAACATCAAAAATACTACTCATTTTAAAACTCAATTCGATAGCCGAGAATAGGAATCAATGGTGTTTGATAATACGTTTTCACTTTCCCTGTTTTCGCATCAAAAAAATCACCAAAAATATTTTTTCGATTCGTCACATTTTGAACATCCAAAGAAAAAATATGAGTTGCTTTAGGTCGGTTACGCTTCATGCTGATTCGAATATCCGTTCTGAAATACGCAGGATTCTGTCCAGTAAAAGCTTGCTTCTCGAAATAATAGGTACTTTGTTCAGCAATTGATTTTTCCAGATCGATTGGTGTAGTTCGCAATCCACCAGCATAAATCATTTTAACATTCAGCCCAATAATTCTATTCTTAAATTTGCTGCCTGACGTTATTTCCTTTCCTCCCGTAAAAGTAAAAGTATAATTCCCATTGTATAATGTGTTTCTCCACTCACCATCGTTTGCAAGATACTTTGATTCATAAATAGACGATGAAAAAAGAAAATACAAATCATGATGTAAAAATTGTTCTACGGTTAATTCAACTCCGTAATTGCGTCCCAAACCATCATTATTCAACGGCTCTGTATAATAGCCGTCGCGCAAATTCAAAACGCTAAATGTATTTGCTGTATCAACGCTGATGGGTACATCAAATAAATGTTGATAATACGCTTCAATTTTAAAATGCAACCAAGGTTTTAGCATATGATCATATCCAAAAACAAAATGATGCGACTTTGTCAACTCTAAATCTTCATTGGGACGATATATATTTCCTATGCTATCTAATGCTTCTGCAAAATAAACTCCCAATGTTTGAATTTGACTATGCAATCCATAGCCAATTGACAAGGTCTTGCCCTCTGAAATTGCAAAACTAGAGGATGCCCGAGGCTCGATGGAGAATGAATTATTCAAAGCAAGTGCGAGGTAATGTACTCCAAATTGTAAGGTCCATCTTTCAGTAACACGATTCATCCAGGTCGAATAAAACTGAACTGTTTGCGTTGAATTTTTTATATCCAAATAGTTGATCATACTATCAACATCCGTATTATAGCTATTTTGATAGATGGAATAGTTGAGTTTCGACAAAACAATTCCAGATTTTATGGTATTACGTGTATTAATTTTATAATTCAAATTAGAAGAAAACAGATATCGGTCATTAACAGTTTTAGCATTTTCTCTACTTTCAAATTCATAATTGTCATTAAGCCGCTTTTCTCGGTTTATATTTTCAAACTTAGAACTTACCAATGCCGTTCTCAAGAATAATTTTTTACTGAGTGTAATACTATGTGTAGCCCCAACAGCTCCTGTATTGGATGTAAAATCACTTGAATACCTATCAAAATCCTCTGCCCATTTAGATGAATCAGTTTCCGCATCAAAATCTTGACTGCTTAATCCACCAAATCCAAAAATGGTAAACTGACCAAACTTATTTGTGGGTAAATAAATATTAAATGACAAATCTTGAAAGTTAGTCGCTGCGTCCCCTAAATCTATAATTTTACCTATGGCCGACAACGTACTATATCGATAATTTATTAAATACGAGCCATTGTATTTTTTACTAAAGGGTCCCTCCGCAGCTACATCAAGTCCTAATAAACTCGATTGAAAAGTAAACTCTCTATTTTCATTATTTCCTTTTCTCAACTTTAAATCAAACACACCACTCAATGCATTTCCATACTCTGCAGTAAAAGCACCGGTTAAAAAATCAGAATTAAATAACAACTGAGAACTCAATATCGAAATTCCACCTCCGGCAGTACCCGGAAAAGCATAATGATTAGGGCTAGGAATTTCCACACCTTCCATTCGCCATTGAAGTCCGTTGGGAGAATTTCCACGAATGGAAACATTATTATTTCCATCATCCGTACTTAATACACCAGCAAAAGAGCTCACCATTCGAGCAGGATCATTTACGGCAGCTGCAAATTTTTGCGTTTCTTCCACCGAAAAAGTCCGTGCGCTCACTAACGACATTTCGTTGATCGCTTTTTGCTTTTCCAATTCGGCTGTAATGGTCACTTCCTTGGTCTCAACTAATTTCTCACGTAATGACAATGTCAATACTAATTCCTTTCCTGAATTTAATAAGACATTCGGTCGTACTAAATCTTCATAACCCATCATCACCACTTTGATCGTATGATAGCCAACTGGAACCTTGTCCAAACGGAAACTTCCATTCATATCTGCATTTACGCCCATGACTGGATCCATATCTGCAATGACTACTGTGGCGCCAGGCAAGGTTGTTTGCGTAATTTCATCAACTACGACACCACGAATAATTTGGGTAGGGACTTGGGCACTGGAAGATGGTGCGAAATACGTCAAAGCGTATAAAAATAAAATAAAATTCTTCATGAATATCAATTCTTAGCTACAACTTGTTTAAGGTGATACAAAGAAAGAAAATTTAAATAAATTCTATTTTATAAATAACTGAATCGTAAAATAAAGTTTCTCAAAGAAAAACTTTACTCCCTGAAACAATTTTCCATTTCACTTTCTCTTCAATAAAAAACACTTCTAAGTACAGAAATTAATCTACTTCTTCAACTCCAACAAAGCCACACTCTCCACATGTGCAGTATGAGGAAACATATCGACCGCTTGCACTTTTACTAATTCATATTTTTCGCTGAGCATTAATAAATCACGAGCTTGTGTTCCCGGATTACAACTTACATACACAATACGAGGACAATTGCTCTTGAGTAATTGCGCCACCACATCTTCATGCATTCCTGATCGAGGTGGATCCGTGATAATTACATCGGGCTTGCCTTCTTGATTAAATAATTCATCACTTAATAAATCTTTCATATCGCCTGCAAAAAAAACGGAATTTTTAATATCGTTTAACTCCGCGTTTAGCTTTGCATTATCAATGGACTCTTCAACATATTCGATGCCCACAACTTTCTTTGCTAACCCAGCAACGAATAAAGCGATGGTTCCGGTACCCGTATACAAATCGTAAACAATATCTGTCTTTTTTATTGCTGCAAATTCACGAGCCAATTGATACAAAGCTAATGTTTGCGTAGGATTGGTTTGAAAAAATGATTTAGGACCAATTCGAAATTGTAATCCTTCCATCTCCTCTGTGATGTAAGGCAATCCCGACCAAGTATGCACTACCAAATCATGAAATGTATCATTCCCTTTTGGATTGATGACATACAACAAAGAAGTAATTTGCGGAAATGTTTGCTCGAGATGTTTCAGTAATCCTTCCAGCTTTTCGCGATCATTTTTATAAACCATCACAATCACCATCAATCCACCTGCCAACGTATTTCGAATGATGAGTCCGCGCATCATTCCTTCTTTATGACGAATATTCATGAAAGGCATTTCATGTGTCAAACAATATTCACGTGTTGCTAAACGAATAGCATTGGAAGGATCGGGTTGCAAATAACAATTTTCTATATCGAGGACTTTATCAAATTTACCGGCTATATGAAACCCTAATCCAGGACCAGAAATTTCATTAGTAGCTGAAAATTCTTCAAAGTTGAGCCACTTTCTATCGGCAAAGGAAAAATCTAATTTATTTCGATAATGCTTGGTGAGTGATGAACCTAGAATAGGAATTAAATTTACATTCTCGAATTTCCCGATACGTTCCAAGGCATCCTTTACTTGTTTTTCTTTAAATGTTAGCTGACTTTCATAATCCAAATACTGCCATTTACATCCACCACAAGTACCAAAATGCTCACAAAAAGGCTCTACTCGTAGTGAAGAAGGCTTCTTCACTACCGTCACTTCAGCCTCGATATAAGATTTTTTTTTCTTCTTCACATACACATCTACGATGTCTCCTGGTACGGCTTTATCAATAAAAACCACCATGCCTTCGTGCTTAGCCATCGCTTTGCCCTCGTCGGCCATCTCAATCACTTCTAAATCAGTCAGAATTTTTCCTTTCAAAATATGCAACGTTTACCGCTAAAAAACCGTCCTTTTACAAAACAGATACAATTTCATAGCTAATTAGTTTGCAAATTTAAATAACTTTGAAGAGTCTCAGGTCAATGAAACGAAAGCTACTTGTATTTATTTTTCTTTTTTCAGCAAATTGGGTGAGTGCCTTCCATATTGCGGGGGGAGATCTTACGTCAAAATGGCTTTTTGGGAATACTTTTGAAATAAGACTCACGCTTTATAGAGATTGCTCCAATCCGAATGCTGCATATTTTGATCCAACCATCATTATTGCCGCTTATACTCTAAATGGCAGTGTGCTACAAGATTCTTTTCATATCGATTTAGCCAGTGTTGTTCCACTTGAGTATTCAGGATTAGGATGTGTGCAGCCTCCTGCCATTTGCATGCAAGCGGGTACTTATGTCAGAAATATACAACTACCTGCAGGTTCGGGCGGTTATTATTTGGTTTGGGAAAGATGCTGTCGAAATATTTCTGTTATTAATCTCCAAAATCCAAGTCAAACAGGAATGGCGTTTTATCATGAAATGGCTGATCCTATTTTAGCAAACTCAAGCCCTACTTTTGATAGTCCACCACTCCCCTACACTTGTATAGGACAATTATTCCGCTTTAGTTTTCACGCAACCGATGCGGATGGCGATTCATTGGTCTATGAAATGAGTACACCATTGGCGGGTGGAAATTCAAGTAATCAGAGCCCGAATCCATTTAGTTATCTTAACTCTCCCGGCGGACAAAATTTAATTCCCGAACCGAGTCCGTATGCAAATTCAATCTGGGATTTTGGGTATGGTATATCGGATGTTTGTGGTAGTGCTGTTCCCTTGGTGATGGATCCAGTAACAGGAATAGTTGAAGGGGTTCCTGATGTTCCTGGTTTCTATGCTATGGCTGCTACAATTTATGAGTACAGAAATGGAATCCTCATTGGTGTGGTGAGAAGAGAAATTGAATTTACAGTTTTACTTTGCGAGGGCAATGCACAACCGAATTTATCAACATCCGTAAAAAATGCCGACTACGAAATCTATGCGACCGATACATTGTGTTTCGACGTTACGGCTCGTGATCCGGATGGCGATTCATTGTATTTAATTTACAAAGGAGATATTTTCATTTCTTCACCAGCAGCTGGATTACCACCACCCTATGCAGTAACTTCTGACACGAGTGGAGTAGATTCTATTCGAGTACAATTTTGCTGGACTACTCAGTGCAATCAGGCACGTGATTCAGCGTATAAAGTTCAATATGAAATAACAGATAATGGTTGCCCACTTCCACTTACATCCCTTGGAAAAGTAACCATCCTTGTTAAACCTGTACCAGTAATCGATAAACCTAATTTACTTTGTTTGGAATTGCAAAGCACATTAGTTAAAGTCAATAAAAATCCGCAGCCGGAAATTATTCCGCGCTATTTTTTAAATTACAAATTATTTCGAAGTGTGAGTGGAAGCAACTTCCAATTGATACAATCAGTAGAAGACCCTTCTCAATTTACTTTTGTTGATTCGGGGGCAAGTAATCCGTTACTTCTTGACTATTGTTATTACGTTATCGCAACTAACAGTTGTGGTGTAGAAAGTTTTCACTCGGATACGCTTTGTAGTATTACACAAGTTAACGAAACTGTAAACTATATTGAAAGTGTAAGTGTGGTAAAGAAAAATCGTGTTGCTCTGGAATGGGAAGATTTTCCAGATGGAATGTATGGCACGTATGTTATCGAAAAAAGAATAAACGAACCCAATTCCGTTTATCAAGAAGTTGCTCGACTCAACAATTACTCGAAATATACTTGGGAAGATGATGAGGTATTTACTTCCAATTTTTCTTATTGCTATCGAATGAAAAATATTAATTTTTGTGAAAACGAAAGTGAATACAGCAATGAAGCTTGTACTATTTTATTGCAAGGTGAAAGCACTCAATTTTCAAATCGGTTACAGTGGAATGAATATTTTCAGTGGAAAGGAAGTGTTTTGAATTATAATTTAGGTCGAGTAAAAGATGAAAATAACTTGGCAACTACTTTTATACCTTATGTTCAGTTACCAACTTCTTTTCAAATTTTTGAGGATGAGAATATTCCTTTGCAAGGAGGAGTATTCTATTATAAAATCCAAGCAACCGAAGGTCAAGGCGGCAATAATGCAACGAGTTTTTCCAATGAAGTAGAATTAGTGCAGCCGCCCTTACTTTATATTCCCAATGCTTTCTCACCAAATGATGATGCTGGAAATAATACTTGGGGACCTGCCTTTTCATTTGTTAAATCCTTTGAACTTTCTGTTTATAATCGATGGGGACAAAAAGTTTTTTCGTCGGCAAATTTGAATACTACTTGGGATGGAAAATACAATGGCGTTGAGTGTCAACAAGGCGTTTATTTGTTTAAGATAAAATTCTATGGTTTTTCTTCTGCTGATCCCATTGAAAAAATGGGAACTGTCACCCTTCTACGTTAGATTTTGTAGTCTTTTTTGATAGGTTCACTACTCTTGATTTCATACCTTTGCCCTAATTCTGAAAAACATGCGATTCGAATCTAACATCTTGACCAGCGAGCAAGCCATTGAACTTGAAAACAAATACGGTGCTCATAATTATCACCCTATACCTGTTGTCATTAGCAGAGGTGAAGGTGTTTTTTTATGGGATGTTGAAGGGAAAAGATATTATGATTTTTTAGCTGCTTACTCTGCCGTAAATCAGGGCCATTGCCATCCTCGCATTATTCAAGCCTTGATCGATCAAGCCACTAAATTAACACTTACCTCGCGCGCCTTTCACAATGATGTTTTAGGGGAATACGAAGAATTCATGACACAACTTTTTGGATTTGATAAACTCTTGCCAATGAATACAGGTGTGGAAGGTGGTGAGACTGCAATTAAACTTGCACGCCGTTGGGGTTATGATGTGAAAGGAGTAAAAAAGAATGAAGCAAAAATTATTTTTGCGGAAGGAAATTTTTGGGGAAGAACTTTATCTGCTATCTCTGCGAGTACCGATCCAACCAGTTACACTGGATTTGGCCCGTACATGCCGGGTTTCGAAATTGTACCCTACAATGATATTCCAGCTCTAGAAAAAGCATTTGAAGATCCCAACGTTGTTGCATTTATGGTAGAACCCATCCAAGGAGAAGCAGGTGTTGTTGTTCCGGATGAAGGGTATTTGAAAAAAGTAAGTGCGTTGTGTAAAGCAAAAAATGTTTTGTTTATTGCAGATGAAGTACAAACTGGAATTGCGCGTACTGGTAAGATGTTAGCATGTGATCACGAAGGAGTAAAACCAGATATTTTAATTTTAGGAAAAGCGTTATCAGGAGGTGTGATGCCTGTTTCAGCCGTGTTGGCAAACGATGAAATCATGTTGACCATCCATCCCGGCGAACATGGTTCAACATACGGTGGAAATCCTTTAGCTTGCAAAGTTGCCATGGCTGCAATGCAAGTGGTGTTAGATGAAAAACTAGCTGAAAATGCAGCCCTACTCGGCGAATTATTCCGCAGCGAGATGCGAAAAATAAAATCGGATCGAGTAAAGTTAATCAGAGGAAAAGGACTCTTTAACGCCGTTATTATTGAAGAGAAAGATGGAATTAGTGCCTTAGATATCTGTATTAAACTCAAAGAAAATGGATTGTTGGCAAAACCAACACATGGCAATATCATTCGATTTGCTCCACCCCTAGTCATCAATGAAAAACAACTATTAGAATGTTGTTCTATCATTCGCAGAACAATAGAAGGTTTATAAGAAAAACTATTTTTTACTCTTGACTAAGCAATCTCTTCGGGATTGGGCTTCTTTAAAACGGCAGCCATAATTAAGGATATCAACGTTCCAATAAAGATTAATCCTAATAATGTCCATGTAAACATCCAAAATGGAGTTTGGAATTTTGCGCTTTGATTGATGGATTGTTCAATTTGTTCCTCAGGCATACCCATCTCCAACATTTTATTCATTTGTTTCTCTTGAACAAACGTCATGAATTCTGGGTCAATCACACTTACATATAATAAAGTGTAAGCCGCAATAATGATCCCACCAATAACGCATATTAACAATCCTTGCTTAAAGACATCCGAAAACTTCATCCAACCATTACCTATGGTTGCTTTGTATTCTTTAGTAGCTAAAACAATACAGATAACAGGAATCGCCATACTTAAAAGATTAAATACCCAACTCATATCTGAGCGAGTAAGGTCGGTAACAAACATCAAGAGACTCCAAACAATGTTAATACCGCTGTATATTAAAGCGTACTTAAGTGCTATTTTCATGGTTTATGTTGCTTAATTTTACATCAAAGAAAAGTCTTTCTGAACTAAGAACAAATTTATGTTTGTTAAAGCCATAGAAGAAATCAACCGTTTTACTCGTCCCATCCATACGATTATGCGTACTTATGGATCGAGTAAAGTGTTTCCTGGCGCCTCTACTTTATTCTTTGTCAATGAAGAAGGTGTTGCTATTACTTGTCGACATGTGGCCGAGCAAATCCTTCAATCAGAAAAAATAAATCAACAATATTTACTTTTTACACAAGCTCGATTTCGCTTAAATAAAGACGAGAACTACGAATCCAATATGAAAGAATTGGAGTTGTCGAATAAATATACGCCTGAAACTATTATTCAAGCCAAACATTTTTTTGCCGACTGCTTTGATAAGATATCTGGATATGAGTGCTTTATACATCCATTGGTGGATTTGGCGATCATCAAGTTCAAAGGCTTCACTCAACATTATTATCATAACTATGCTCGATTTATTGCGGATGACCAATTGGCTAAGCCAGGCCGTATGTTATGCAGATCAGGTTATCCTTTTCCAGAATTCAGTAATTACACTTACAATTACCAAAAAGATGATATTGAATGGACGAGAGAAGGAAATCCAAGAACACCGTCTTTTCCAATTGAGGGAATCATAACTAGATTGATTAAACAACATGGTCTCATTGCAGGTATCGAGTTAAGTTCACCCGGATTAAGAGGTCAAAGCGGTGGGCCTTTATTTGATCCAGATGGATTGGTATATGGAATGCAAAGTTCTACTCGACATTTGCATTTAGGATTTGACTTGGAAAATCATGAAATACCGAATGGACCATCCTCAAAAAGAGTGACAAACACTCCGTTTTTACACGTAGGACAATGTGTACATGTTGGCATCATTAAAAACTTTTTACGAGAACATAATATTAAGTTCTACGAAGCATAGACAAAAAAAATTGTTTCTTTTTCAATTAGTCACAAACTAAATGTGCTGCGTCTTCTCCAACTTGAGTTCCGATGGCAACGCCCATCCCGCCCATCCTAACGGCACAGCATATCCGTTCTTCTACTCTTTTGATGATCGAAGATTTTACAGGCCCAAGTCCCATGATTCCACTCCAGCGTTGATCAATTTCAAAAGGTTGGTTCGGCAATATCATAGTCGACAAAAGTTTTTCAAGATGGTCTTGCACGGTGGATGTGAGTCCGAATTCAAAAGTGTTCTCCGTTTTAAAATCGAGATTTCTTCCTCCTCCAAACATGATTCGATCGCCTACATTTCTAAAATAATAATACCCTTTTTCATAGTGAAACGTTCCCTTTACTTTAAGCTGAGGAATGGGCTTGGTGATTAACACTTGCGCTCTTCCAGGTTCCACCAAAGCATCGGGCAACAACTGTTTTGCAAAGGCATTGGTCGTAATTAAAAGTTGTTGCGTAGGAATGCTAAATCCATTGCCAGTTTCTACTAACAAACAATCTTCTTTTTGATGCCATCCTTTAATATCAATGCCATTCAACACTTCAATATTTTTATTTCGAACCAAAGAGAGTAAACTCTTCATCATTTTACCGGTATCGATTTGTCCTTCGCCAATATTCTTGATCAGATTACGAACTCCTGCGAAACCGAATTTTTCTACTTCGGATGAAGCCTTTTGATAAATATTTTTCATTCCGCTGATGGATGCTAACTGTTGATTAAAATCGTCCATCCTACCTAAACATTCTTTCCAAATCTCATCTTCTTGAGAAGTAAATAATTCATAGCCACCCAGTTCTTCATACTCTAAATTAGCATCCCCCAGCACAGATCTTAATTTTTGGAGTCCTTCCCATCTTTTCTGAACCAAACTGAAAACGTCTTCTTCAGAAGCGTTTTTTAAATCATCCAATAATTCCGTCATGCTTCCAAAACAAGCAAAGCCTGCGTTTCGTGTACTCGCTCCATAGGGCAAAATTTGACCACGATCTACCACTACTATTTTCCAATGCGGTTTTAACAATTGTGCTGCTCTTGCTGAGTTCAGGCCAACAATTCCTGCTCCAACAATCAGCAAATCAACACCTTCAAAATACGTTTGACGCTCCCAAAAACTCAAACTACTTGTATTTTCCATCATAACATTGTTCTTCTTTAGGTAAAAAACACTGCAAGTATAAAGCATATAAGCACAAAATAAGCATTAACTTTGCACCCTTATTCAGAAAAGCGATTATGGGATTAAAATGTGGAATTGTAGGACTTCCGAACGTCGGGAAGTCGACATTATTTAATTGTCTTTCCAATGCGAAAGCACAAGCGGCCAATTTTCCATTCTGTACCATCGAACCAAACGTTGGCGTAATAACCGTTCCGGATGAACGATTAAAGGTTTTAGAATCTTTAGTAAATCCACAAAAAACAGTACCTACTACGGTTGAAATTGTGGACATCGCAGGGCTCGTAAAAGGAGCAAGCAAGGGTGAAGGATTAGGCAATCAGTTCTTGGCTAATATTCGAGAAACGGATGCTATTTTACATGTATTAAGATGCTTTGATGATCCCAATGTTGTGCATGTAGATGGAAATGTAAATCCGGTACGCGACAAAGAGACCATCGATTTTGAATTGCAATTAAAAGACCTCGAGACCATCGAAAAAAGAATGCAACGCATTGAAAAAGTTGCAAAGATTGGTCTGGATAAAGAAGCAAAGAAAACTTTTGAAATCTATCAAGCATTAAAAGCGCATCTTGAAAAAGGAGAATCAGCGAGATCAGCTCCACTCTCGGAAACGGATTGGGAAATCGTTGCTGACTTATGGTTACTAACGGCTAAGCCTGTGATGTATGTATGCAATGTAGATGAAGGATCTGTGGTAAGTGGAAACAAATACGTGGATATGGTGCGCGAGAAAATTAAAAATGAAAATGCAGAAATCATTGTTATCGCAGCTGCTATTGAAGCTGATATTGCAGAATTAGAGAGTTATGAAGATCGTATTGCCTTTCTTTCTGATTTAGGATTGAGTGAGTCTGGAGTTACTAAGTTGATTAATTCAGCATACCAACTCTTAAAACTTCAAACTTATTTCACTGCGGGAGTAAAAGAAGTGCGTGCTTGGACTATTCACAAAGGCATGACAGCACCACAAGCAGCGGGTGTGATTCACACTGATTTCGAAAAAGGATTTATTCGTGCTGAGGTAATGCAATACAATGATTTTGTTTCACTCGGCTCTGAACAAGCTTGCAAAGAAGTGGGAAAACTAAGTGTTGAAGGTAAAGAATATGTGGTGCAAGATGGTGACATCATGCACTTCAGATTTAATGTTTAATAAAACAAATCATTACTAAAAAAATAGTTTATTTGATATGGGACGTGCATTTGAAAAGCGCAAACACAAAATGTTTGCAAACAATGCAAAAGCTTCGAAAGCTTTTACCAGAATAGGAAAAGAAATTGCCATTGCCGTAAAATTAGGTGGACCACATCCCGACGGAAATCCACGTTTGCGGATGGTTATTCAAAATTCAAAGGCTTTAAACATGCCTAAGGATCGCGTAGAAGCCGCTATTCAACGTGCCGCACATAAGGACGAGAAAGTTTTAGACGAAGTAGTATTCGAAGGCTATGGCCCGCACGGAATCGCTGTAGTTGTTGAAGCAGCTACGGATAACAATACAAGAACAGTAGCTAATATTCGCATGCATTTTAATCGTTGCAATGGTGCGATGGGAAAAACAGGATCATTAGATTTCCTATTCGATCGCAAAGGAATTTTCTGCATTGAAAAAGGCAAATCGAATATTGAAGAACTGGAATTTGAATTGATTGATTTTGGAGCCGAAGAATTAGAAGAAGGAGAAGATGGAATTTACGTAACCACTTCGTTTACTGATTATGGTAAAATGCAAAAAGCATTAGAGGAAAAAAACATCACGATCATCAGCGCAGAATTAGATCGTATTCCGACTACACTTACCGAACTTAATGCTGACCAACAAAAAGATTTACAAAATTTATTGGACAGATTGGAAGAAGATGATGATGTGCAGAATGTTTTTCATAATATGAAGGAAGATTGATTCAATTCAGAATTAAGAATTAAGAATTTTTTATTTAGATCTGATAATTTATCGGATACAGAAATAAGAATTCAGAATTAAGAATTAGATCTGATAATTTATCGGATACAGAATTAAGAAATAATCAAAGCGCAGGCAATTCTGAACTTGCCTGCAGCTAGCAGGTTCTCAATTAATCAAAGCGCAAGCAATTCACAATTAAGAATTCTGAATTCTGAATTCTGAATTATTTAAAAATTGTTTTTCAATTTTTAAATGAATAATTGACAACCGGCAACATCAACACCGGAAGTTTACTCCAAGTTTCGATTGAGTTGCGATGCTTTACGACAATATAATACGAATTTCCGCTATAAGGAGTAGGAATTATGATAGAGGCTTGACCAATCAGGTTCAAAGGAACAGATGTAGAAAAGGCAATGCTATAAGGCGATGATGTATTTCTAAGTTGAACGGTTACCGTATCGCTTACTGAAGGCGATGCGACTCCAACCATGTTTCCTCCACCGATATAAAATCCTTCTATTGCTACATATATATTTAAATTCGAGCTTCCTGTATTTATGGTAAACGAACTACTTGAATTCATCGAATTACAAGGTCCAACTAAGGTAATAACTCCTGATGTAGCACCTACGGGTACGGTCGCTGATAATTCGTTATTACTTACAAATACAAATCCAGAGCTCACGCCATTAAATAATACACTCGTTACTGTGTTCATATGTGTTCCGAACAATGAAATTGTATTTCCTGCAACACCACTACTTGGACTAAAAGAAGCACTGGTAATTGGAGTAATCACATCAAC
>JANOPQ010000009.1:0-20174 GCA_031421935.1 Bacteroidota bacterium
CGACAAAACCCGCCCGACTTCGATCTCGATTTTAGCTGGAAGGATCGCGATGATCTCACCGCGTATATTTTTCGTCGCTATGGAGAAGAACATACGGCCTTGCTCGCGACATACAGCACATATCAAAGTAAAGCGATAGTTCGTGAGTTAGGAAAAGTTTTTGGCCTTCCGAAAGAAGAAATCGATGCCTTGCAATCAACACGCGATGGAGAAAGTGTAGGCGAAGGAATAGCGAAACTGATTCGTGAATTTAGCTTGTTGATGCACGATTTTCCGCATCATCTCAGCATCCACGCCGGTGGCGTAATCATCAGCGAAAAACCCATTGTCTGTTATACCGCACTCAATCATCCACCCAAAGGATTTCCCGTGACGCAGTTCAGCATGTTAGAATCGGAAGACATTGGATTGTACAAGTACGATATTTTAAGTCAGCGTGGACTCGGACATATTCGTGATGCCGTCGACATCGTGAAAAAAAACCGCGGCATCGACATCGACATTCATCAGATCAAAGCATTTAAAAAAGATGAAAAAATAAAAGAGTTGATTCGCAATGGACGCTGCATGGGTTGTTTTTATGTGGAGAGTCCTGCGATGCGGATGTTGCTAAAAAAATTACAAGTAGATACGTACATTCAGCTGGTGGCAGCAAGTTCCATCATTCGTCCAGGTGTGGCACGGAGTGGCATGATGCGCGAATACATTCTGCGCACACATGATCCAGCTCGAAGAACGTATATACATCCCGTTATGAAAGAGCTGATGGAAGAAACGTATGGCATCATGGTGTATCAGGAAGATGTAATCAAAGTAGCACATCACTTTGCTGGACTCGATCTGAGCGAAGCCGATGTGTTGCGCAGGGGGATGAGCGGGAAGTTTAGAAGTCGGGAAGAGTTTCAAAAAATTCGCGATAAGTTTTTTTCATCTTGCCATGAAAAGGGATATCCGCTTTCCATCACCGATGAAGTGTGGAGGCAGATTGAAAGTTTCGCGGGTTACTCCTTCTCCAAGGGACACTCGGCGAGTTATGCTGTAGAGAGTTATCAGAGTTTATATTTGAAGGCGCATTATCCGCTTGAATTTATGGTGGGTGTGATTAATAACTTCGGCGGATTTTACAATACCGAATTCTATGTACATGAAGCGCGCATGCAGGGAGCGAACATCCACGCGCCCGAAATCAACAAGAGCGTCTACTTAACGGATATCCACGGCCGTGATATTTACTTAGGCTTTATCCATCTTCAAAACATCCAATTAAATTTATGTGAAACCCTCCTACACGAACGCAATACGCACGGCGCCTTTGTTGACCTCGCCGACTTCATGCGTCGCGTCGCTATTGAAGTAGAACAACTACGCATTCTCATTCGCATTGGTGCTTTTCGATTTACAGGAAGAAGTAAGAAGGAGTTGATGTGGGACTTGCTTCTTCACTTGGGCGACGGAAGAAAAACAGAAGTCTACCAAAGTCTCTTTAACGAACCCTCCTTCGACAAGTCTTCGGAGGGCGCGGTAGAATGGAAATTACCTCCACTCACGCATCATCATTTAGAAGATGCGTTGGATGAAATTGAATTGTTGGGATTTGAATTATCGAGTCCGTATAAAAGACTTCGAGAAAACTTAAACGCCGCGACCGCTGCGATCCCGAGGCTTCGGGACGCTGCGCCGCTGCGTTTAAACCTCGCCCAAGAACTGGGAGTCTATATCGGCAAAGAAATCTCCATCCAAGGATACCTCGTCACCACCAAGCCTACGCGCACCGCTAAGGGTGAATACATGGCCTTCGGAACATGGTTAGATGTAGATGGATATTTTTTCGACACGACACATTTTCCAAGAGTCATTAAGCAACATCCCTTCCGCGGCAAGGGCATCTACACCATAAAAGGAAGAGTGGACGAAGAGTTTGGATTTTGTAGTATTACTGTATCGGAGTTAGAAAAACTACCCACATCAGGAATTGAAGATCTACCTTAAGTAGAATTTTGGCCGAACAACTATGAAGTGTGTTTGTGAAACAAATTCTACTTCAAAGTTACGGTGTCGGAGATGGAAAAATTACCCACGCAGGGAATTGAGTGAATTGGTGAATTGGCGTCGCGAAGCTTCGCGATGGCGAATTGGTAAATTGTTGAGTTGGTGGTCACGAAGTTTCGCAATAGTAGTTTGAGGGTTGGTGCGCTATAAAGTCTAAACGAAACCAATCGTATTAAATAAATTTCTAAATTTGTAGGAATGGGAAATAATAAATATCGGCTTGACAAATCCGCTTTTCGAATACAAAGCTTTGAGGAAGCGACACAAAACAAAGAATATTGGCTAAGTAAAAGCCCGGATGAAAGATGGCGTGCTGCTTGGTATCTTACCTGTTGTGCATATAACATCGACCCAGAAAATCCTCCACGTTTGGACCGATCAGCATTTTCAATGAGAAAAAATGGGTAATATTCTAAATGATGATTTTATTGATTTTTTGAAATTTTTTAATCAATTTCAAGTTGATTACATTCTTGTTGGCGGTTATGCGGTAATTTTTCATGGGTATAATCGCACGACTGGAGATCTAGATGTTTGGGTTAAACCAACAGTAAATAATTATAGAAAAATGTTGTTAGCCTTCAAGGCATTTGGACTTAGTCCCTTTAACATGACGGAGAATTTGTTTTTAAATTTAGATGAAAATGATGTATTTACATTTGGAAGGCCGCCCGTATGCATTGACATCTTAACAAAAGTTAAAGGTCTAGATTTTGATAATGTATTTATTAATTCCTCAATGGTAAAATTTGATGGCCTTGATGTAAAGATGATTGACATACGTGATTTAAAAAATGCTAAAAAGGCGGCAGGTAGAGCAAAAGACATAGATGATCTTGAGCATCTATAATACTCCTTTTTTCAGGGATAACCTAATCCGCGAAAATCCGCCAGATCCGTTTCATCAGTGTTCAACCTTAACAATTTTATCGATAAATAAAACACTACATTTGAAGGACTCAGAAGAAAATAGCAACTTAACAAATCCGATTTTAGAATACAGATGTTTGGAAAAACGTAGCGAAACAATAAAGAGGATGACATCAAAAAATTGCCAACGCTGAACACCTGACAATTCAACGCTGGCAACAGACCTCGCCTCAATCAATTCTTCACAAATTTTCCATGACTAATATACTTTCCACTACTCAGCTTCATTGTATAAAATCCATTGGTCATACTTTTAATATCCAACGAAAAAGAATTGCTTCCACTTATTCCATGTAACATTTTTTCAGCGTGAACATTTTTGCCGTTTATATCAAAAATATCTACCTGTACAATTTCAGGTCGTGACAATTTATAAGCGAAAGTCAATATTTCACTTACTGGGTTGGGGAAAATTGAAAGGAAAAAATAATCTTTGTTCGCATCTTCAAAATTATTTAATGAAGTTGGAGAAAGACATTGGCCTTCTGTTGCGATGTACAGTGTATTCGAAAGAACATTTGTACAAACATCAACAACACCCGATGGCCATTCAATGAGAATGGTATCAATAGTAAGCGGCGTCACCCCTGTAGCACCAAAACCAAAATGGGCATTCAACATATTCATCCCATTAAAAGTATTTTGTGCGGAGAGCTCGCGCATCTGCCAAAATCCATTCGCTTTCACTCTCACCTTCGCTCCTATTCCAGATTTATTAGAAGTTACTCCGACCAATTTAACATTAATAAAATCTGTTTGCGAAGTATTATTTTGAAACAATCCTTTATCGCTAGCACCAGAAATAAATAAATCCAAGTCGCCATCATTATCATAATCGCCGCTAGTGGCACACCAATGATTGCCCGTATTAATCACAAAAGGTTCATTGGTAATTTTGGTAAATACTGTGTTGCCGGTTGTAATGTTACTTTGATAATACACATTATTTTGAGGGCCTTCATTCGTTACGATACAATCTAAATCTCCATCATTATCAAAATCGCCCCAGGTACTTGAAAGTGAAATCCCCAAGTCAGTAACCATAGATCCTACATCAGCAAATCCCAATTTTACAAATACATTATTATCGTTTCTATACATTTCATTTTGATATCCAGTAGTTGGTGCTGTTCCTCCGTAATTAGTCAAATAACCATCCAAGTCTCCGTCGTTATCAAAATCAATCCAGTTCCAAACTTGTCCATCGTGCAAATCAGTTCCCAATGGTGAAGAATTTATTCTAGAGAACAATGGTCCGCCACCCTGCATGTGATTATTATCAAAAAGATAATCTCGGGACAATGAACCATTCACTCGACCAGAACCAATAAACAAATCTACATCACCATCGTTGTCATAATCGCTCCAAGATGGTACTGTAAATGCATCTAAAGTATCCGTTAAAACAGTGGTGTCAACTCTTGCGAAATTACCGTTACCAATATTGATCAAGAACTTACACGAATCAACAATACCTACAAAATTATAAGGTGCTGCAATAAACAGATCTACCAAACCATCATTATTATAATCTCCTAATGCGGAGCCCCAGCCTCTCAGTTTAATTGGATTCGCTAAATCGCCTGAAAGATTTTGAGTAAACGTACCATTGCCATTATTAAGAAATAATTTAGTGCCGCCACCGCCACCACCGGATTGAACACAATCTATATCTCCATCATTATCCACATCGGCCCAGGTATTACCAATGCCACTTGTCAACCCTAATCCACTGATGGTAATCTTGGAAAAATTTCCACTTCCATCATTATGATATAATCCCCCACGAATAACAAATAAATCTAATCGGCCATCATTGTCATAATCAATCCAGCTGGCCCCATTATAGAGTGTTTGAACGGGATCGGTAACAATTGGGTTTGTGGTAGAGGTTACTTTAGTAAATACCTGTGCATTTACCCAGGTGCTATTGCATAGAATAATAATTGCAAGAGCGAATTTGATTATTTTGCTTTTCATGATCTTATTTTTTTACAAAATAATCGACCAAAAAGCAAACTTTAGTCACTCCCGATAAAGTAATACTAATTCATTCGAATCTGATTTTGTTGGCGATACTCAGTGGGTGTAACCCCCACTAATCTACGAAAAGCATTATTAAAAGTGTTTTTCGTGTTGTAACCAACTGTATATGCTACCTCAATAATATTCATCGACTTCTTATCCACATCCACTAAAAGCAGTTTAGCCTCTTCAATTCGAAGTAGATTAATGTACTCAAAATAATTCACTTTATAATATTGGTTGATAATTTGAGAAACATAATGTTTTGGGACGTCCAATTTAAAAGCAAGCGTTTCCAACTTCAACTCACTTTCCCGAAAAAGTTTTTCCTTTTGCATCAGTTGCTTCAATGCTTCCGCTAATTCATTTCCTGCATCGGCAGTTAATCCTGAATTTTTATATTTAAGAGATGAAATTTCTACGACAGGATCAAGAGCAATTTTCTCCTTTTGCTCTGTGATTACTTTTTCTTTAGTGATAGTTGCATCCCAACTCGACTCATACTTATAGATTATCGATTGATCTTTTTTTTTCTCTGAAATGTTCTGAGACGCAACTTCCTTATAAGAAAAATAAATATTTTCTAGCTTCAACGATTCCTTCAAGGGATATCCTTCCAATATTTTATTCTTACCATAAGCAAAATAAATAATCGCCATGATGCTGGTACACATTCCCATTGACACAAAATAATCGGTAGTCAATGTAAACCAAGGATACCTAACCATTACATAATAGGAAATGTAACTTGCGATGAACACTCCAAACAATCCTACCATTATATACAGCCACTTTTTAATATGACCGACACGCTTTTCTTTTTTAATTTTCAAAAGCAGATAAACACAGTATCCCACCATTTGAGCCATTAAAAAATAATTGAGCGTTTGCAAATTCAAAACAAAATAATCAATCATTTTAAAATGGCGAATCTTTAAATCGGCAGTACTCAAATAATAAGGGAGCATCAGTATAAAAACGATCATCGCTGGTGCAAAATGCAATAAGTATACTGAAATTTTCTTTTTCTCAGAAAAAATTGAATCGATATATAAAAGCAATAGTGGTCCAAACAAGAATTGAGTAGTGAGACTAACATTACATAATTGGTGATAATGTTCTTGCAACCCTGTCCAGTAAAGTACATACTCCAAAATAATGAGGGATTGGATAAAAAGGAATAGTGTAATGATGAGGTCGGATGTGTTCTTGGTTTTGATGGCTAAAAATGAAAAGATAATAGAATGCACCAAACCGACAAAGGCAAATCCATAAAACAACAAGATGGGCAGATCCATTTAGAATTTCTTTGAGTTGCAAAGTAATTAAAAAATCAAAGGAAATTAGTCATTCCCGATAAAAGATGACCCTTTCCTTTTCAAATTTTTAATGCCCGACTATCATGAAAATCATTGAATCTTAGGGAATCTGCTGACCGAAAGTATATTTAAGATGGCTAAACAAACATTTTCGAAAAACCATAACCAGTTGGACAAATTCAACAGAAGGACAATGTCTCTTTCAAAAAACATCCAACTCTATTGCTTAAAAATCATTTTCTCTAATAATACGTTTTGTGTTTCCCAAGAGAAATTTCTTTTGACAAAATCAAACCCTTGCTCACCAATGGAATTTGCTTTTTCTTCATTTTGTAACAAATCAAGAATCTCTTCACAATACTCTTTTGGAGAATTCGCTTCTATAATGGCAACTCTATTGGGTGCCTTAATGGCATTGTTTGATAAAGTACTTACCACACAAGGAATCTTCATAGCCATGGCTTGAATAATTTTATTTTGAAGACCAATGCTAAGCTTCATTGGCGCAATCATCATTTTGGACATTGCTAAAGCGTCACTGATATCTTCGAAATGTTCAATAACATCGATGTTCTGCGATTGCAATCTCTTCACGACCGGCGCAGCACTTATTCCAGCAATTAGAAAGCGAATATTTGGTTTATGGATTCTTAAAAGTGGAATGATCTCTTTTGCGACAAATAAAATGGCTTCCACATTCGGTGGATATCCAATATTTCCCATAAAAACAAGATCGTATTTTTTGATAGCATTTCGTGGATAGAATTGATTAAAATCAACTCCATTCGGAATTATTGCGATTTCATTTGCACGAGAATGTTGAATGAATTGTTGATCTTGCTTCGAAATAATACAAAAGCGATGCACAAAATCAAATACTTTTGATTCATATAAAAAGAGTTGATTCTTCTCATACTTCAGGAGCGCTCTTTTGAAAATGTTTTTCTCAATGAGTTCTCTTTTCTCCATCCCTCTGCCAAAAGCATCCATAAAATCTAATGTAATGTTATCATGAGCGATACTCTTAACATATTCGGTAGTTCGAATCAGATGGCAGTGAATCGCATTTGGTTTTATTTGCAAAACACTTTTTTCAATCTGCAATCGAATACTTCTATTATAGAAAAATGCAACTTGAAGTGGAATCGATTTAAACAAACTGATGAGTACTTGAAAAAGTCTTTTATATAAAGGCAACACAAAAACCTGTATCGACTTACAATATGGCAAGACCTGATCCATTTCGAATTTTGACACCTTTTTGTCATTTATAGCCATTAAATAAATGTCATGATTCTTCGCTAAAGATTGCAACTGAAAAAAAACTCTCAATCGATCCCCTTTCGTCAATGGAAAAGGGAAACGTGAAGTAAGAATAATAATTTTAGACATGGTTTATAACTAAATATAACAAATAAAAACTAAAAGGTAAATATAATAAATGCAACAGTTAATAATTGTCATTAAGTATCAGCGCTTTTCTGTTGAGTATTCACTAATTTAAGAAATGGCGTTGATCAACTGACGGGCCGACGATTTTGAATCAAATACATCCAACGCAAAATTTCGAGCATTTTTCGAAATTCGCTGCACCTCTTCCAAGTTGTTTATACAATTACTGATCGTCGAGATCCAATCTTCTTCTCCTTCTAAAATAAAAATATTTTCATTGTGAGTACAAGGAATTCCCATAGCGCCATTTGGAGTGGTAATAATCACTTTCCCCAACGCCATTCCTTCAACAATTTTAATGCGAATACCGCTTCCTGAAAAAGAAGGAACAATCATAATTCCTTTTTTCTTCATAAAAGATTTTCCATTGACATAAGAATCGGTAACAATTACATTTGGATAATTTCCCTTCGTTATCCATTCGGGCATATACGCACCAGCCAAATATAATTTCAAATTGGGGTGTTGGGCGTTTAATTTTCTCCAAACGCCGTTTAAAAACCATTTGAAGGCTTCTTGATGGGGAATCCAATTCATAGATCCAACATGGAAAAGGACAATATCTTCATCACTGGGTAAACTGTAATTTAAGAAATCGTCGGACTTAAAATTAATTCCGAACGGTAAAAATATTTTCTTTATATGGCAACCTTGCCGTTCAAAATTGAGAATATCTTCTTCACTTATAGAGGCGATCAAATCCACTTTTTCTAAGACTTTCAATTCATACTTTTTTAACTGGTTAGACAAAATTTTTAAATACATCCTTTTAAAAATATTGGTTTCATTTCGACTTAAATTTTCCCAAATCATAAATTCCACATTATGCGATCTCAAAATAATTAGAGCCCTTGTTTTCTCTCGAATGGCATCAATATATGGTGTAGCATAAAGCGTTTCCAAAATAATAATATCATACTCTTGTGCACTCAACAAACTACAAAGTTCCTCTCGAAATTCACAAGAATCAAATCGACTCATATTATACGATTTGTTTCTTAATAAATTAACAAACGCTGGGACAGACCTAATCCTAATATCGACATTTATCAATTTATAATTCGCCGCCTTAACAAAGTCTTCAGGAACCGTTTCGAGATCACAAAACTGTTTATGAGTATTCATAGAAACCACGTGAATTGTATGTCCATTATCAACCAGTCCTTGGTACAAACTAAACATAGCAATAGATCCGCCTTCAATTGGTGGATATATCGGTTTAGGACAAACTTGAAGTATTTTCACTTTCTAAATTCTTGATTATACGTTCAGCAATTGCATTTTGATAATACCAAATGCCATTCGTTTGCTTCTCAAAACTAGGCTCTCCTCCCAACTCGCCTGAAGGAATAAATCCAGTTGCTAAACCACTAGCAAAAATGTTTGGCACTGGAAATCCATTTTCATCTAATAACTCACATTGATCATTCACCCAATGTCCTGTGGAATCTCCTTTTAATTTTATTTGTTGACCCCGCTCATCGAGAATAGGAAAAATATTCAATCTATATCCATAAGCTAAAATAATCAAGGTAGCTTCTTCAAGATCTTTTTTAAAATTTAAATTATCATCCTTAAACTGAAAGAAGTTGATGCGATCTTCTTTCTTATCATTTCCAAAGCCAAGCATATTCAAATACAGGGACCTTCCATCCATTCTTAACCCTGCTAGTCGATAAACCTTTTTCGTTATAGGGCAAATGTCCTGATCTGAAAAATCCGAATATCCACTAGTCAATGCTTCTTCCTTCGAATTAAAATAAATTTTTGGAATAGACCTTGACCATATTTTGATATCACTACTTCCAAAGCTTAGATCATCCGAAGCTGATAATAGAAAATGCGCAACAGAAAAAGCACTATGACTTCCACCAAGAATAACTACTTTGGGCTGAAGCAATAAAGAAGAATATAAGTCTTTAGGAATTCCTGATTTCAAAATCGCATCTGAATGAATACACTTATCCTGAAAACCTTCTAAGTTAACTTTGTTGTCAAACACAGCATTAACACCATTGCAATTTATTGGGATGCCACCAGTAGCAATGATAATTTTCTTTGTTGAGATGGGTTTACGATCATTTGAAAAAAACAAAATAGAAGCATTATCTCCTCGTTTAGAAACTTTACTAATCATTGAATTCATGAAAAAGTCACATTTACCTGACGATCCCAAACTTTCCATCAACAATCTTCCAAACTTATCATAAAACTTTTCCAGCAGCTTAAGTGGAATTGATTTCCCCTTAAACTTTCTTATCAGACTCACTTCCTCTTCGAGCTCCGTTATATCGATAAACTCTTTGGTCGAACCTTCCAAACATTCGAGGAAGACATCAGAAAAAGTATCGCTATTCACATTATAATTTACAATGTTACCTTTAACTAACGACGAAGATTTTTCAATAAGTGCAATTCGTTGATTAAAAAAAGTACTGTTCTTTCCATCTTTGATTGCTTTGAGTAATAAACCGGTTCCTGCTGGACCTCCTCCAATAATAATTGTATCATAATCGGTTTCCTGCATTTCTTTTGTTAACCAATCTACAATTTCTTGTGAAGAATTTCCTTCTCCATATGAAAATAAAATATCATTTTCCTTATGAATATGTTCACCAAAAAATTCAATTATTTCTAATCTATTTAAAGAAACAATCATCGGATATCCTAAAGATAAAGCTTCAACACGTTCTGTAGTTTTTCTAAAAATGACAATTGGTATTCCTAAATGAATTGTTTCTTCCGAAACACCTCCTGAATCAGTAATCACCATTTTTGCTGATTCATACATTGAAATAAAATCAAAATATGGCATTTGATCTAGCACTTCCATTTGGGCTGAACTTACAACTTTCGATCTAATTTTTATCGAACAATTCGGATGTGCAATCCAAACAAACTTCAATTCTGGATGCGATGCTGCCAATTCAGAAACAACATCGATTAATGTCAAATAATTTTTCTCAATATTCTCACGGCGATGTAGGGTTATTAAAACTAAATTTCTAGTTTTCTTCGCTACGATATTTCCACTCCTCTTCTTTGCAAAATATAATGCATCAATAACTGTGTTTCCAATGACCTTTATTTTTGAATCATCAATTCCTTCGTTAAGTAAGTTGACTCTGGAAATTTGAGTTGGTGCAAAATGAAAATAAGCAACCTTTGTTGCAATGGTCCTGTTAAATTCTTCAGGAAATGGACTGTTAAAATCGAATGAACGTAATCCTGCTTCAATATGAATGAGTTTAATCTTATTAAGAAAAGCAAGATGTGAACAAGCTAAAGCTGTATTTGTGTCTCCTTGCACCACAATATATTCTATGGAAACTATTTGCTCTAATATATCTTGTAATCCATTAAGAGTATGGCTCAGTAATCGTGTTAAATTTCCCTTTTGAGGATATGATGTAAGAAAATAATCAGGAACAACGCCCCAATACTTTTGTTGTTCATCTAATAATTCGTCATGCTGCGAAGTTGAAACGACAACAACTTCATCCTTCAATGAGGATTCTCTTAATGTTAAAATTAACGGGGCGAGCTTAATGATTTCAGGTCGCGTTCCAAATACAATCAGAATTCTCTTTGTCATCGAGTTCCCCTTAACTCCAAAATATAATTAGATACTTGTTTTCCGATTGCTTCGCTGCCCAATTCATTCAAATGTACACCGTCATAAAAATATTCTTCGTTACAATCCAACGATAGACAATGAAAATTATTTACCTTACTTAGCTCTTGTATAATTAAATTATACTCTTTCACCACTTCATTCATCCCAATTAAATAGGGTAACATTACTCCATCCCGCAATAAAGGAATTTCAATTAAAATAATATTCTTGCTTCCAACTATCAATTGAACTTTAGTGATTAACAATTCATAAGCCAGTCTAAAAATTTTGGAAGATGTGTTTCCTTTTAAATCATTTGTTCCAATAAGTATGGTGGCAATATCCGGTTTTGCAGATTTTAAATTAGCCATATTCTCGTCTAGAAATCTTGCCAAGTCTATTGTTGTAAATCCAGCAACTGAATGATTCAGGATATTCCATTTCTTATTGGTTCTTTCGGATAAAAATCCAGCGCAATACTCAGGATAACCCAAATATGAACGAGAACCAATGGTAATGCTATCCCCGGTACTCAATAATGTTTCCCAATTCATCCAATAAGGTTTTATAATAAATTTGAGTATAAATATAGGTTATAACAACACAAGGTTAAAAAAATAATTAAATATTTCAAATAAAATAGTAGAAGAAAATGGCGATTCTATTTAAAGGATATTTCATCCGGTTTAACCTTCCTCCATTGACTATTTTAAAAAAAGAAACTTCTACACAAGAAGTAAAACGCAAATCCACGAGTGTAAAAAACTCTTCGAATACCAGTGTATCTGTTATGTCAGAAAGGCAAAGCTATCCTTTAAAGCTTGATAAATACTTTACATACTCATCGGTACTTCGATCAACAATATTTCAGCATCCTGAGAAATTGCTTGTACAGAAAATTTATCTGTGTTCCATATACCCAAACCATCTCTTTCATTCAACGCATTGCCATCTATCATAACATCGCCTTTCAATATGAATGCATAAACACCATTCCCGCTTTTTTTGATGATGTAATCAATAGAAAAATCCTTATCAAATTTTCCCAGATGAAACCATGAATCCTGATGAATGCAAACACCTGCATCGTCAGCATTGGGTGATACAATTTGCTGAAAATTATTATGTCGGTCGTTCTCGTCTAGCGTAATTTGATCATAACGAGGTTTCGTGTCTTTCTCCTTTGGAAAAATCCATATCTGCAAAAACTTAACGGGCCTATCTTTATTCTTGTTGTACTCGGAATGCGTAACACCTGTTCCGGCACTCATAATTTGAATATCCCCCTTTTTAATCACAGTAACATTTCCGATGCTGTCTTTATGTTCTAAATCACCTTCCAGTGGAATTGAAATAATTTCCATATTGTTATGCGGATGTGTTCCAAAACCCATTCCGGCCTCCACAAAATCATCATTCAACACACGAAGCATTCCAAAATGCATTCGCTCCGGGTTATGATAATTTGCAAAACTAAATGTATGCTTGCTGTGCAACCAACCATGATTTGCATCTGCTCGGGATTCCGACTTGTGAATTATTGTATTTGCCATTTTGTGATAATATGTACCCCCGAAATTCGGTAATTTTTCTAGTAGTAAATTTAAGTTCTATTAGACACAATACATTCCATATTTTCAAATATAATATAAACAACTGATAAACAATATATTATACAAATAATTCTCTACAAGTTTTTTTGTATGATTCAAATAATTAATATTAACTTTGCTATCTTCTGAATTTAGTTCATAGTTTATTAAACTTATTTAATAATACCAACTTCAATAATGAACATTTTAAGATTTTTTTTAGTTGTTACTTTATTGTATTTATTTTACCCAAATTTTTGCAAAGCACAAGATCCATCATTCAGTCAAATTGACAATACCCTTTCATATTACCATGCTTCTAATATTAATATAGAAGGAGGTGTAGGTGTAAATATGGCACATCGTAGACAATGGAGTAAAGTGCCAGGTGGATTTACAACATCATGGATTAATGGGACAATAAAAGCAGAGAAAAAACAAACAAGCTTCGGTTTCAATTTTGTATCGGACCAAGAAGGCGCTGCTCTAATTCAAACCCAAAAAATTGATCTTGTCTGCAGACAACAATTAAAGATAAGCTCTCCGAAATTTCGACGCATTAGGTCTTTCACGATTGGAGGTTATGCAGGAGTTGAAAGAAAATCAATTGACTGGTCTAAACTAGTATTCTCAGATCAAATTGATCCTGTTTTCGGAATTTATCAACCTTCATCACAAATACAACCTCAAATAGAAAACACACTTTTCTACGATTGCGGAATCAGTCTCACCACTTCCCTTTCTTTTAAAGCGAAGGATCTTCGGATACCCATTAATATACACACATCTGTTAATCATTTTATCAGTCGAGGGGATGAGTCATTGCAAGGGATCGAAACACAAAAGCCAAGGCTTTTTGTAGTATCAGCCACAAGTACAATACAAAAGAATGATTTTTTTAATACACCCTTAATAAAGCCTTCCTTCCAATGGGAGCTACAAACCAAAGCACACCGAATAAAATTTGGCTCCTTAGCGGGTTACATAAGCGAAAGGGCAGAAAGAGCATTTTATGTTGGTATGTACTATTCTACTTTCGTTAATTATCGATACCGAATTAATGCATCTGCAATTATTCCTGTTGTGGGTTTTGAAAAGCAAGTAAATAATTCTGTGTTTTCCTTCGGCTATTCTTATGATATGATTTTATCAGGTTTAAATGTTTCACAAGCAGGAGGCATTCATGAAATTACTATGGCGCTATCCTATGTCACTAAAAAAACTAGGTATAAACAAGGTTCTAATGTATTTGTAAAATGTCCAGACTTTTAATCGCAGTATTCTTTTTGTTCAGCATTAATTCGGTGTACGGACAATGTCCTACATGGCCAAATTCTGTGGATTGTAATACATTAAATGCTACAGGAGGCGTTTGTAATTCCAATACAGTGTTTTGCATTGGGGATTCCGTCGGAGTACAGAATACTTCAACGGGAAGCATTGACTCGAGTTTTATTTGTTGGGATGACGGAAGTCCCATACAAAAATTTGCTGGAGTATTCACTGGATGTGTTAAGCATTTTTATAATTATAAACCCGATAGTTGTGTTGGAGGAAATGGCCAAATTCAAAAGCAAATACGTATTGGCATAAAAAAATCATGTCCCTCTGGTGAAAGCTTTCATTACGTCTCCACTCCAATCGATATTAAATTCAAACCCCATGCTGATATTAGTGTTTCACCTATTATAGCTTGTTTAGGAGTTCCAGTTATAATCACAAATACTTCTTGTCCCAATACAAACAATCCAACTCATTTGTGGGACTTTGGAGATGGTTCTACATCTAGTTCACAATATCCCTCTTCACATACTTATAATACTCCAGGAACTTATACTATAACCTATACCGTTACTAATTCTTGTGGATCATCCACACAATCAAAGACGGTAACTGTGTTACCGCCTACAACAGTTAATCCAATTACACAACTTATAGATTATTGCTCGCCTTCGAATTTTACCCCTGATGTTAATTCAAACAATGTTTTAACTTTTCTCTGGACTAGCTCACCAATGTCAGGTATAAACATTTCTTTACCTACAGACTCACAACCGTTCTTCCAGATAAACTCTGCAGGTATATATAATATTCAACTTAATGTAACAGGCTGTTGCAACTCTCCTGGTAGCGATTGTACTTGGGATACTACAATGACGATATTGCAAGGGCCGAATGTTACTTCAAATCCAATCCCTACATTTTGTGGAAACGCTGTTTTAAATCCTTCCACTTACATCTCTGCAACTGGAAGTATTAGCCAATATAATTGGTCATTCCCTGGAGGAATTCCAAATTCTTCATCATCACAAAATCCTGGTAATATTTCGTTTAATTCATCAGGGAATTATCCAATCACGTTGGTTGTTATAAGTAGTTGTGGCAATGACACGTTAACAGATACTGTACGAGTTTTACCCCCTACAATCATTCAACCTTTATTAAATTATACTGGTAATTGCACTCCTCTTCAAATAGCGGGAAATCTTAATCCATCAAATGCTACTTCGTACTTGTGGGGAATGAGTCCATCATCCAATGGTATCATTTCAGCTCCCTCTAATTCGAATACCAATATAACAATTAATACTCCTGGAATTGTAACTATTACCGCCAATGCAAATGGATGTTGTACTGCACCATTGAGTGATTGTACTTGGGACACCACACTTACCATTTTACAAGGACCAAATGTTTCCCTTAATGCTATTCCTACATTTTGTGGTAGTGCGTTTATAACGCCAACTAACTACTTTTCTGCACAAGGAAATATCAGCCAATTCAATTGGTCGTTTCCTGGAGGATCTCCTTCCAGTTCTACGAACTCAAACCCTGGAAATGTTACTTATAACACACCAGGCAACTATGCTATTACATTAAGCGTTTTGAATAATTGTGGTGTCGCGTCAATAACAGACACAATTAGAATATTACCTCCGACCATTATTCAACCACAATTAAATTTAACCGGACTTTGTACTCCACTACAGATAACAGGGAACATGAACCCCAGTAATACACAAACAATATCTTGGAATTTAAATCCAACTACCAATGGTGTGATAGTAAGTCCAAGTCTGGCACAGACTCAAATAACATTAACTACCGCTGGCTCTACTACGATTTCGGCTAGTGCATCTGGTTGTTGCACATCGCCTCTAAGTATTTGCAATTGGGATACTACTTTAAATGTACTTCAAGGTCCAATTTTAAATGCTACCCCGATTCCTGATTTTTGCAATAGTGCTAATGTAAATATAGGGCAATACTTCAGTTTTGGTGGAGCAATCAGCACTTATCAATGGGATTTTACAGGAGGATCTCCCGCTACTTCAAATTCTGCCAATCCCGGAAGTGTAATTTATAACTCACCAGGTAATTATCAAATCACTTTAATCGCTACAGGAAGTTGTGGCGCAGACACTGTAACAAATAATTTGTTAGTAGGAGCTCCTCCTTTGATCAATATTAATCCAACTGATATATTTGGATGCGATAGTTTAACCGTAAATTATATTAATAATTCACCACTACTTCAAAGTTATAGTTGGGTAGCAAACAATGGCGTTTACATAGGGGGAACAAACAACATAAGTATAAGTCCTTCCATTTTTTATTCAACTCCTGGTTTTTACTCAGTAAATGTCACTGCAAGTTCTCCTGGTTGTTCTCCCATTTCAAATAATTTTAATGTTACAATCGGCGAAGCACCTCATTTAAGTCAAATTGCAACTATTGATGATATATGCGATACTATTTCATTAAATCTAAACAACTATTTTAATTTATCACCGAGTACAAGTGACTCAGGTTATTTGTGGACAATAACCTACAATGGAAATATCCTTTTCAATTATTCGGGAAATAACCCTGTACCAATAATAATACAAGACACCGGAACTTACGCTGTATATGTTCTTGCATGGAACGCTTGTGATTCTATAATATTAATTGACACCTTTCGCTTTAATTTGCCAAGTACATTAATATTACCTAACGACACCACTGTTTGTAAAGGTTCTGGACCTATCCCACTCATAGCGATTCCATCAAATGGAAATTGGACTTGGAATGGAAACACTATTACTACTGGAAATTTTATCACAAGCTTAACAAATCAAGTTGTAAACCAAATGATATACTCTTACGGAGTAGCAACTTGTGCAGTTTCAGATTCTTTTAATATTACAGTGTTAGGGGCTAATATAAATGCTGGACCAGATACCACTATTTGCAGCAACAGTTCCTTGTTTTCTCTTAATGCAATTCCAATTGGAGGGACATGGAGTGGAGGAGGAATTATAAATCAATCGTCTGGTTTATATAATCCAGCTTTACCTTTAACTAGTGTTGACACTATTGTATATACATTTGTCGATAGCGTGTATAATTGTATTGTAAAGGACACACTTCTTGTTACAATATTTCGACCAACAGCTAGTGCGACCTCATTTCCAGACACAGCATGTATTAATCAACCTATACTTTTTTCAAATAACGCAACTGGAACGACCTCTGTTTGGAATTTAGGTGATGGAAGTGCAATCAACAACCTTAATAGTTTTACACATACTTATATTTCTTCTGGACCATTTACAGTTACATTGATTTATGAAAATCAATACGGTTGCAGAGATACAAGTATTGGAGTAATCGAAATAGTAGAGCCACCGAATTCACTTTTTTCACTCGATACAAATAGAGGTTGTGCGGTTTTACCAATAACAATTTCTAATCTTAGTTCGTTCTACGGTGGAAATTCTTATAGTTGGGATTATGGAAATGCAGGTACTGATAGTACTTTCAATCCTGGAATAGTTTTCTTTGACCAAGGACCAGGAGATTCAACAATTTATTATATTACGTTAACCGTAGCAAATGGTTGTGGAGTTGCAATTCATACTGATAGTATTGTTGTTTATCCAATTCCTGTTCCAGACTTTGGCATGGTATATAATGATAGCTGCTCACCTGCACTTGTTTCTTTCAACAACATTACAACTGGACAACCACAATCGTTTGAATGGTTTATAAATGGTGTTTCTGTCTCAATAGACTCAATCTTACCACCAAATGTTTTTATTGCTGATAGTGCTGATTCAACTTATATAATTACGCTTGTTGCATCGAACAGGTGTGGAACCGATTCAATTTCTAAATCACTTACAGTTCGACCGAATGAAGTCACAGCCTTTTTTAACACTGATCATATATTTGGATGTAGACCACTTAATGTTACTTTTACAAGTGCAGTAGCCGCTAGCTCTATTATTAATTGGGATTTTGGTGATGGAAATACAGCTTCTGGCGAAATTGTAACGCACACTTATGATACGGCAGGTATTTTCATAATCTGGCAATATGTAGATAATTTATGTGGATTTGATTCAGTGAGTCAGGTTATCGAAGTCTTGCCACAACCTGAATTAAGTTTTTTAATACCTCCAAAATCCTGTGACAACGATATCGTTTCCATTATAAATACATCACCAAATATTTCTGGATACTCTTGGGATTTTGGAGACTTAACCAGTCTAGATTCTATTCAATATTCTCCAACACATTTATTTTCTACACCTGGACAATATACAGTGACTTTAATTGGGTTCGCAGATAATACCGGATGTTCTGACACTCTTTCTCAATTAATAAATATTGTAGGGCATCCTATTGCAGATTTTAATTTAAGTACCACATCTGGTTGTGTTCCTTTACAATTGACTTTAACCAGTACAAGTCTAAATGCATCTTATTATTTATGGTCAATGGGGAATACTGATACCTTGATCGGAAATCCTTCTAGCTATATCTACCTCGACTCTGGTCAATATGCTATTAACTTAACTGTAATTGACACGAACTTATGTAGAGATGATTCAACATATTATTTTATCACAGCATTTCCTATCCCCTCTGCTGAATTTACCTACTCTCAACAACCCAATTGTTCAATTCCAACTTTCGTAAGCTTTACTAATAATAGTATCGGTGCAAACAGCTACCAATGGGATATGGGCATTTTTGGACAATCATCAACGGCCAATCCCGTTGTACCATTTAATTCTTCGAGTAGCTTTACCTGTACTCTTGTAGCTATTAATTCTTACAATTGTAAAGACACTATTCAAAAATTAATAAAAATTTACGACAATCCAATTGCCAACTTTACTCCAAAGGACACTACTGGTTGCGTTCCGTTTTCACTTTCATTTATAAACACTTCCTTAAATGCAAATGGAGGAATTTGGAGTTTTGGCAATGGAGATAGTTCATATCAATATAGCCCAATTTATACATTTAATACAACAGGAAGTTATTCAATTACACTTATAGCAAATATGGATTCAATATGCTTTGACACAATTACTGTTTCAAACGCTGTAAATGTTCTTCCTATTCCTAAAGCCGAATTCAATTTTAGCCAAATAATTGATACACTTGTTAACCCAAGTGGGATTTATTCTTTTACCGATCTATCCATTGATGCTGTAACATGGTTATGGGACTTTGGAGATAACAGTGCATTAGACACAAACCAAAACCCACTTCATCGTTTCGAAAACAACGGAGTCTTTTATGTTACTTTAACTGTGTTCAATGAAGAGGGATGTCCCGATACTATTACAAAAATTGTAGTTGTAGATTACTTAAGTTCATTGTTTATACCCAATGCATTTTCGCCAGACGCTGGCACTCCCGAAACAAAATATTTTATACCTAAAGGTGCGGGGATTAGTGAATATACTATTGAAGTATTTTCTCCATATGGTGAAAAAGTTTGGGCATCTAACGCTTTAACAAATGGTCATCCTTCAGAATATTGGGATGGTTCATTAAATGGAACTACTCTCCCACAAGGAGCATATGTTTGGAAGGCTCATGCCATTTTTCAAAATGGTAGTATTTGGAATGGGATGATTTATAATGGAGAAAAACCAATAAAAGTTGGTTCGGTAATGATTATTAGATAGAATGATATACCGTTAAAATATATCAATTTTGATATTGAAACAGTTCAGTAACCAACAATGTTTCAATTTATTGAAATTTAAAATTACTTATACAGATTCAAATATTCCCATACCGCTATTAGGACAAATATTATAAAATCTTTAAACTTCAGAAATATCAATTTCAAATAAGTAGTTCTTCAAGGGTAGTGAAATATAATCGGTATCATATTCATCAGTT
>JANOPQ010000010.1:0-1624 GCA_031421935.1 Bacteroidota bacterium
GCCGATCTTGAAGGTTTGCGCGCCCGAACAATCATGTTCACTATCCATTTCGAAGGGTAGGTTGAAAGAATAAATTATTTCAATTGAATGATCAAACAATGGTATTCTTTACTTTGCTCCATTCCCACCAATAACTACTAATTTCTTAGCAGTTCTGTGCGTTCCACTTGTCAGTACACAAGTATAAATACCACTTTGCAAATTGGACAAATCCAAAAACTGTAAGCTAGACCACGGAGATAAATATTGTTTATGTACCAACTGACCCATGATCGAATACACGCTTAATTCTCCGCTTTTATTTTGTGGTAAGAGGTAAACGAATTTTACTTGACCCGACTGTGTTGGATTCGGAGAAATTCCAAAATGAAAATCATATTCTTGCTCTTCAATACCCACACTTAGGGTATCACAAACACTCCCTATAACAGGACCTAAATTATAATTGGGATGGTTTGGGACGGCTCTTAATTGAGCATACCCAAGATTTATGGCATGTTGTTGTACATCACAGGCAAGTCCAGCACTATCAGGAAAATTCATTTCGTGTAGATGCTGTACACCGCTACCACTGGTTATATAAATTTTTCCGTTTGGTGCAAGGTACATATTCCAAAAGGAAGTGGCACAACAAGATAGATTGGGAGGAGAAATAAAGCCGTCATAAAAAGCAACTGTGTCTACAGTGAGGCTATCAGTATTTATTTGAAATATACGCGAACTACTACAAGCATAAAAAATTTTACTAGTATTACTTCTAGATAATCCCCACAACGCTTGCCCTTGTGTCAACTGAATAACATTTGTATTTGAAAACAGACCTGTGCATCTATCAAAATCAGAAAGAATTACATAGCTGTTCGCCGTTGATGAATCATAAATTGCATAACAAAACTTATCTCCACTCATAGAAAATGTTGGTTGAGTGGTAACATACCATGCACGAGGCATACCTAATTTTTGTATTGAAATATTTACAATACCAACATCTGTTCGCAATAATACAAACATCGTATCAGTGTTATGTTTACTTGCTACAATCCACCAATCTCTACCATTAGCATGTTTGCAAGCAGTAATACCCCAATTCAACGTATCGTTTAATATTTGTTGATTCTTTGTGACTACACCACCGAGTCCATTGTCCATGTTAATATCTATTAAACTTTCATAAAGCTCATATGCAGGATACGAATATCCATTATAGGTTGCTGTATGATGGTAAAGTAAATACTTGGTTGTATCGCCAGGATATGGAAGAAACATATTATTTGCAGTCATTGGTAGTCCAAACGCCCAATTAGATGTAACTCCATTCGGATTCAATCCACTCCCATTTAACATCGTATCGTTATTGGCATTCGCTATCCAAACCCCATTGCTACTCATTAAAAAATCGCCTTGCGCATCACAGATAGTTGCTTCAGTACCCCAAAAAACCATTTTTCTGAATTCAGGTATATGTGTATATGAACTAGAGTCAAACACGATTCTTCCTTTAGGATCTTGAAAAAACAAATAACTTCCCAATAGCCATTGATGATTATAAAACCCCTGCGCAACAATTTGATTGCTGAGAAATAAAAGCAAAAAAGAAATGTTCAGGATTTTTCTCATCGTACAA
>JANOPQ010000011.1:0-44086 GCA_031421935.1 Bacteroidota bacterium
AAATTGGATATCATCCAATTTTATGGCAGGCGGGCTTAAGTTAATAGTTGAATTCATGTAGGGGCGCAATATTTTGCGCCCTTATGCTATAGGTTTTGCCTCTTAATATTCTTGCATAATGTTATTATAGACTAAAATTAGTCTGACGCCTATGCGAACGCTATCCATCGGCCGCCAAAGGCTTGCCGACGGCGCTGCGGGAAGCAGATAGGACTAAAATATACTTGTATTTGGTATTATATAACCTGTTGTTTATAACCTTAATTTAAATTGATCTTATGACAATAGTCAACGGGATATGTTGTGGAGAAAGAAAATGTACTTTCAATTACGAATAAACATATTTCTTTCTGAGTTTAATTTGTTCTGAATAATTATGGTTTGTTTTTAATTAACCCCACTATTTTATTATATAATGATTTTTCGTTAATAGGTTTGGAAATATAATCGTCCATACCAAACTCCTTGCATTTGGAAACATCTGCCGTGGTTACATCCGCTGTTAAAGCAATTATTGGAATTTTAGATTTCATCGTTTTACGAATATATTCAGTGGCTTCAAATCCATTCATTTCAGGCATCTGCAAATCCATCAAAATAACATCGTACTTCTCGTTGCTGAGCGAAGCCGAAGCCAGTTTTTCTATTGCAATTTTTCCATTGCTTACTATTTCATATTCAAATCCAAAATCATTTAAAATAATTTTGATTAATAATTGATTTAGTGCAACATCTTCAACTACTAATATTCTCAAAGTTTTAATTTCTGAATCTAGTTTAAATATTTCTATTTCATCTTCTGATTTTACATTTGTTTTTTCAAAAGACAATATAAAACTAAATGTGGAACCTTTGCCTAGTTCGCTCCTTAAGTTAATACTACCTCCTTGCGCTTCAATTAATTGTTTAACAATAGCTAGCCCTAATCCTGTTCCACCATAGGAATTAGAGGTGCTAATTTCAGCTTGTTCAAAAATTTTAAAAATAGAGTTTATTTTGTTTGCTGCTATGCCAATTCCCGAATCAGAAACGGTAAATTCAATAGCCACATTTTCTTCGTCTTCGTTTAGTAGTTTCACACTAAGTGAAACTTCCCCCTTATGGGTAAATTTTATGGCATTACTCATAAGATTTAAAATAATCTGATTTAATCTTACTGAATCGCCTAAAAGCATTGCAGGTATTTTGCTGTCGTATTCTTTTACAAATGCTAAGTTCTTTTCTTTTAATTTAAGATCAAAAGTATGAAGTATTGAAGTTATTGATTCGAAAATTTCAAAGGGTTGTTTTATAAATGTCATTCTACCCGCATCCACTTTGGCCAAATCAAGAATGTCGTTTATTAGAACATTTAAAGACTTCCCACTTGTTTTTATAGCATGTATAAATTCTTTTTGTTCAGCGCCAAGTTCAGTTTTCAATAACACATTAGTGAATCCTAAAATAGAATTTAATGGAGTTCGAATTTCATGACTCATGTTCGATAAAAATTGTTGTTTAGACTTCGTAACATTTTCTGCATGAACCTTTGCTGCTATCAATTCGTTTTCGAAGAGCTTTTGTTCATGTATGTCAAAACCAACACCGATAAACCCTATAAATTCTCCATTGGGTAAAAACCTAGGATTTGCCTGAACCGCAAACCATCGATATTCACCATCATGGCGCTTAATACGAATACCCGGTAAGTAATAGGATTTACGAGCTTCAAAGGCTGGTACATAAACATCCATGATTGGATTCACATCATCGGGATGTACAATACCATCCCAGGCTTTGTCAAGTGCTTCTTCCAAGGTTTGCCCCGTGTAATCTAACCAGTATTTATTCCAATAACTGATCTGGGCATCTGCCGTTGGTTCTATTATAAATACGTTCAAAGGTACATTGTCGGCTAATGAACGAAAACGATTTTCACTTTCTCTTAAATTAATTTCTGCATTTTTCTGTTTTGTAATATCGATGCTTACACCTGAAAGGTTTATTGCTTCTCCGGCATCATTATATAAATATTTACCTAAAGAACGTATCCAGAAGATTTCTCCGTTGTCAACCCGTTTTATGCGATAGGATGTTTCGTAAAGTGTATTTTTTGTAAGAGATTTATCCACTTGTGCAAAAACTGCTTCTTTATCCTCGGCAAGTATTGCCTTATGCCAATCTTCATATATAAGGTCTGTACGATGTTCATCATAACCCCACATTCTTTTATGTAAGTTCGACCATTGTAAGGTTTGTGATGCTATATTCAATGACCAAATGCCGACTTCTGCGGCAGTTGTAGCTATTTCAAAATGCTCCGTGGTTTTTTGCAGTCGTTCTTCACTTTCTTTTAATTTATTTTGGGCTTCCACCTGTAGCGAAACCTCATTGGCAAGAATGGCTACACCTTCTATTTCACCTATGGAATTTCGCAGTGCTTGGTACACAAAAGTATAGTGCATGAGCGCTGACTTTCCATTTCGCTTAAGTGTTATAGGAGCTTGATATAAGAAAACAGGTTCGCCAGTTTTATAAACACTCAACAATAATTTATCAAATCCTTCTTCTATTGTTTCGGGTATTACTTTAAATATAGATTTGCCGATGATATCTCTTCCCTTACCCCAACTTTCAATTATGGAATCATTGGCAATGTCGATAATCATGTCTTCGCCTTTTAAAATAGAAATGAGCGAAGGGGAAGTATGAATCATGTTGTAATAACGAAATTCACTTTCTTCCACTTTTTTATGGGCAAGAACTTGCTCTGTTATATCTCGTGCTATTTTTGATGCACCGATTATTTTTCCATCCTTGTCTGCTAACGGAGAAACGGTGATGGATGTATTTACTTTTGATCCATCTTTTGTTAAACGAATGGTATCATAATGCAACACAGTCTCCCCTTTTAAAATCTTACCAATTACCACATCCTTTTCATGCTGTAATTCCAAAGGGATAAGCATAGATATGTTTTTTCCAATGGCTTGTTCAGAGAGGTAGCCAAATATTTTTTCTGCTCCGTTGTTCCAACTCGTAATAGTACCATTCAACGTTATACTCATAATAGCATCGAATGTTGATTCAACAATAGTGGCAAGTAAAGCACGATTTTTTTCGGCTTGAGTTTTATCTGTAATGTCTGCAATGGCAAGAAGAATTAACTCTGCGTGATTCATTTTCTGAATAATGCGTCTGGCATTAAGCAGCATTGTTTTTTCGCCAATTGACGGAAAGGTATGTGTAATTTCAAAATCGTGGAAGTGTGAATTTCTAGGAAGGATGTCTTCGAGTAATTCACGTAAGCGAGGAATATTCCATTGCCTGTTTCCTAAGTCATACAACAATACTCCTTCTGTTTCTTCTTCAATAGCTTTAAATATTTTATAGAATGTTTTGTTGGCGGATTTTACACGTAGATTTTTATCTAACACAATCATGGGTTCGTGTATAGTTTCAAATACGGCTTCGGAATAGCCGTATGCTTCGTTGAGTAAGTCGTTACGGGTTTGCAGTTCCTGGTTGGTGGTAGTGAGTTCTTCGTTGGCAGATTCTATTTCTTCTTTTGAAGTTTCTAGTTCCTCATTCACAGTTTGCAATTCTTCATTGCTTGAAACCACTTCTTCATTGGCACTCTGCAATTCTTCCGTAAAGGCTTCTTGCTCCTGTGCAATGGCAAGTGCATCAGCATGCGCCGCTGCTAATTCCAGTTCTAATTTTTTTATCTTGCGATCTTTTGCAAGTGAAACATTTTTTCGACCTTCTGCTTGTGATGTCCCAATATGTATTTGATCTGATTGTTCCTGCTCAGTAAAAAGTATTAAGAGCAAAGGTTCATTCCATTCTATTTTTAACGGAACAATTTCTAAACTTATAATCCTTACAGCGGAATTTATTTTTAATTCAATTCCACTTTTGCGAACGCGGTGTTTTGTTTTTATAACTTTTGATAGGGCATTTCGTAATTCAAATGCCATTTCAGGTCGAGCCATTTTTAAAATATTAAAAGTAGCTTTGCCTTTTGGGTGAGTGAGATATAAATCGGTGGTGCCACGAAACTGAACAATTTCCATTTGGTGATTGATGACAACACTAGCTGGCATGAATTCAGAAACGAGTACAGCATCTATAGCGTTATCAAGTCCGCTGTGATTAATAGAAATATTTTGTTTGGTTTTGGTGATATTCGTTACCGATTTATTGTTCTCGGTAATAATTTGTTGTGTATAGCGTGGTATAAGTGCAGGCAAGGTTCGGGTACCTGAGTTTAACTTGCGTGAGAATATTTTATATTTATTATTAAAGGCGGTAAAAAGATTGGTGGAATGACTGATGTTTTCTGATTTACCAAGCATTAAAAATCCATCTTCATTCAAGGCATAGTGAAAGGTGTTGACGACTTTTTTTTGCGCTGCAATATCGAAATAAATAAAGAGATTACAGCAGCTAATAAAATCAAGGCGTGAAAAAGGAGGGTCTTGTAAAATATTATGCGGAGCAAATACACACATATCGCGCAACACCTTGTTTACTCGAAAATTGCCATCTGCTTTAGTAAAAAAGCGTTGGATTCGTTTTGGCGAAACGGTTTCCAAGTCTTGTTTGGTATAAACACCAATACGTGCCTTGCTAATAGCTTGTTCGCTAAGGTCTGTCGCAAAAATTTGAACCGGGATGTTCGTTGTTTTGCTTTCCTGAATTTCGATCAACATCATAGCAAGGGAATAGGCCTCTTCCCCTGTAGCACAAGCTGGAACCCAGATCCGTAGCGGCTCCCCTATTTTTTTTCTTTTGAGCAGTTTTGGGAAAAGATTTTCTTTTAAATATTTATGTGTTTCTGTATCCCGAAAAAAACTAGTAACATTAATTAATAAGTCCTGGTAAAGAATATCTATTTCTTCTTTTTTTTGAGAAAGCAGTTTTGCATATTCCTTGAGTGTTGTTATTTTATATAACAACATTCTACGTATGATGCGCCTCTTGATGGTGCTCATTTTATATACGCTGAAATCAACACGAGTGACTTTGTGTAATTGATTTAAAATAATTTTTAAATCGGGATTGCTGTTTTCAATTAAATCTTCTTCCCCGTTTTTTACGCCAATGGTTTTTATAAGTGGATGTTTACTTAGTCGTCCTAATTCGAGTGCGATTTCTTTTGGAGACAAAATATAATCTACCGCACCTTCTGCTATGGCAGAGTGAGGCATGCTTTTGAATTTTGCCGAGTCGTCCTGCGCAAAAGTTAACCCGCCGTGCTGCTTTATGGTTTTCATGCCTAATGTACCATCGCTTGCACTGCCAGAAAGTACGACACCGATTACTCTTTCATTTTGCGCTTCTGCAAGTGAAGAGAAAAGGATGTCGATGGAAATGGCTGCACTGGTTTCTGAACGGGGAATTAATTTGATATGACCGTCTGTTACTTCAATTCCTTTATTGTATGGAATGACAAATAAGTTATCGGGTTTAATTTTATCCATGTCATCAATCTCTTGCACATTCATTTTTGTCTTTTTTGACAAAATTTCAGTCAACATGCTTTTGTGATCAGGACTTAAGTGCTGCACATAAATAAAAGCCATACCCGTATCAGCTGGGAGATGTTTTAGTAATTCCATCATCGCTTCCAATCCTCCAGCCGATGCACCAATGGCCACTACTGGAAAAGTATTTTCCTTAACTTCCGCTTTTGCAGGCAATTTCTTTTTTGGTGAAGTTGCTTTCATATTAAAGAAGGATGTTGATAGTGTCTAAAATAATTTTTCGAAGTTAGTAATTATAGTACGTTATGACTATTATTAAGTCCTTTAAGTTCAATTTAGACAAACAAAAGGGAAGAAAATGGAAGAAAAGGCAACTTTCGATGGGTTTTTGTACTGAGGGTACTCTTTCCCTTTGCATTTATAAATAGGACATACTCAAGGTTGGGGACTTTAAGTCATACTCAATATTGCAGAAAGGCTGATTCGAATTATTTTAAGACACGGAAGACTCAATTGATATTTGTATGGGCTGGAAAAGTAAAAAATGCTTACAATTGAAAAGGAGATGGAATGTGATACACTAAGAATCAATATATTTTAGTAAAATTTGTATTGTTTTCGATGTTTGCATTTTCCAATGGTTTGTTTAATGGTAATGAAAAATAAAATGACGTCCCCTCACCTTCTATGCTTTTAACCCATATTCGACCATTATTTTTTTCTATAAAACTTTTTGTTAATAGTAATCCGATTCCAGCGCCTTTATTATCTTGCCTTGCTTTTGATAGTGAATTCAATTGAGGAATGAAAATATTATCCTGCATTTGCTTTGACATTCCGATTCCATGGTCTCTAATTTCTACAATAATGGTTTCTTTTTCTTTTTTAGCGAGCACGGTTACTTTCCCATCTTTGTGTGAGTTTTTTATTGCATTTGAAAGGATGTTTTGAATAACGGAGAGTATCATTTTCCCATCAGCGTAAGCAGTTATGTTTAGTTCAATTTGATTTTCAAGTATGATATTATTAGCTGCTGCGGTTTGTTTTAATGTTTCAAAAACTTTTAATGCATATTGATTGAGATTAATCTTTGCAGGTGAAAAAGTTTCGGAGGCGTATTTTATTCTCGCCCATTCTACTAAATAATCTAACATATTTAATTCATCTTTTGAAGATTCATCCAAAAAATTTAGCATTTGTTTTAGTTCAGCAGGTTGGATGGTATCAATATTGGATTTAAGGTATTGTGTAATCGAAATTATCCTGGTTAAAGGACTTCTTAAATCGTGTGAAAGGATAGCAAGTATGCTTTCTTTATGAGCGTTAAGTTCTTCAAGTTCTTTTACATGTTTTTTGATTGCATCTTCTGATCTTTTTCTTTCGGTGAGGTCAAGTAAAATATTAACATATCCAATCATTTCTCCATCACTATCAGTAAATGGAAAAACTAAGCCATACGCATAAAACTGGTCTCCGTTTTTACGAATATGCCATCTGTTATTGATTGCTTTTCCCTTTATACGTGCTGTATGAATTTCACTTTTTGGGATACCGTTTATTTTATCTTCTGGTGTGAAAATCAAGTCAAAATGCTTACCAATAACTTCCTGAGACTGATAACCAAAAATAGCCATAGAGCCAGAACTCCAACTGTTAATTGTTAAATCATTATCAACCGTAAAAATTGAATAGTCGTGTAAGCTGTCAATAAGCTGGCTGTAAAATTCAGAAGTAGGAATATATTGATTTTTGAGAATTTTTGAATGGGCTAGTGGCATTGCATTTTGATTTCGCAAAAGTGGAAGAATTTTTTAATCAGGGTGCAAATGTGAAAGATGTTTTACAGCATGCGCATCTCGCTCCAAATCGAAAGGAGATTTTTGATTTTCAGTAGTCCATTTATCATAGTAATATTGATTCTGATGACAACGTGAGCAGTTTCGAGATGCTTTGAAAGGATAAACATCACCGCAATTTTTTATCCAGTTTGAATAATCTTTATATCTCCAATTATGCCCTAAGATTTTGCACAAGATATTGGTAGATTTTTCGATATTGTTTTCTTCCATTTTCCTTTTGATTTGTTGATATTAGTCAATTGTAATTTTGCTAAGCGAAAGTTTGTATTTTTTGTTTTTTAGTAAGTAGGATTCAAATCCTATGTTTTTAATAGAACCAATCTCCGCTAGAGCGGAGATTGGTTGAAAAGGATTTTTACTTAATTACTTTTTTTTGTTTTGGCTCACTGTTTTTCCTGAAGTGTTTTCTTCAGTTGTTTCTTCTTCTTCTTCATCCATCACAGAAGAATTTGCTTCACCTTTTATTGAAGTTGAACCTTGGCGTTGAAGATTTCCTTGTTGCGAACCTTGACGGTTGCCTTGGCTAGCTTTTGGATTGTTAGGATTAAGTTCTTCTTTTTTCTTACCATCCTGTGTTTGTTCCTGATGTGACTTGCTATCGGATTCCTGATCGCGTTTGTCGTTTTGATTTTTTGTCATTTTATTCTTGTTTAAATATGTAACTGAATTATTACTTTACAAAGGTGACTTCTCATGTATAAATATACGTTACAACATTTCGGAAATTTGTTACATTATTCACATATTTGTTTAAATGAAAGGGCTGACATTATTGTCAGCCCTTTTTACAAAACACGCTATGACCCAGTGTGCAGATTATTCCTCATATCCGCTTTTGATCACAGTTGAAATCATTTTAAATTGTTCGTTGGCATTGAAGCAATGTGGAGCATGCGCAGGAATTATTATTCCCGCTCCTAATTTTAGTTCGTAGGTGGTTTCATTGATGACAACTTCGGCAGCACCATCAATAATTTGAATATAATTGTCGAATGGTGAAGTTTTTTCAGCTAATTCTTCACCTACATCAAATGATGAAACCGTAATGTTGCCTGTAGTTTTTTTAATGATGGTTTTACTTACTATTGAATTCGGAACATACTCAATGATTTCAATAATAATGTGGGCTTTAGATTTTTCTACTTCTTTACTTTTTTTATCTGTATGATTGCTTTTATCAGTATGGTTACTTTGAGCCGCTAGGTCTCCAAGAATATTTTTATCTTTTTTCATTATTTTTAATTTAAAAGGGAACGTAGCAAAATTGGACACATATAGAGTGACAATCATTACATAATTTTGGAATTATATTACATAATTCACATTTTTATGATTGTATAGCATTAGGCATTAGGAAAAGGGAGGGACAATAATATTGCTTTGGGGCGAGTTTGGTGTGCTCATGTTACCTTAGTTTTTTGATGTAGGGAGGAGCTACCTTTTCACATTTTTGGATCGACTATGAAGGTATTCTTCGCTGCTATTTTAGCCTTTTGAGTTTTTTTATGAACTAGGCTCTAATAGTAGTGACGGTGATTCTTCTAAAATGATACTTGATTTTTCGACATCGGAAAGACGCAACTCTTTTTTGGTTATATGTATTCGTTCAATGGATAACCTGGCGAGTAAATAACTTAAAGTGGATTCGGCACCTTGATTAAGATTTACATTATGCTCTTCTACTCCATCGTAGCAACCGCCGGTGCATGGATTGTAAACAATTTGTCGTAGGTGATTTTCACCTAAAAACCAGTTAAAGGCAATGTTCATTTTTTGCTTATACTCTTCTTTTTTGAAAACCGAATAAAATTTTTCTAAGGCCATAACAGTGTATGCTACATCTATGGGTTGTTCTCCACCTATAGTGACTTCTGCTATTGCATCTTTAATATGCCAACCTTTATTAGAGATCACTTTTATTTTGCCTCCTAAAAATATTTTTGAAAGCAAAAAATCAAAACTTTCAATGGCAATTGTTTTATATTCATTATTGCCTGTTATAGAATATGCACAAAGTAATGCTTCAGGCAATACGCTATTTCCATAAGTCAAATAATTTTCAAACCAATGCCAATCATTTGATTTTTCATGTTTATACATTTGCACCAATCTGTTGGCAAACATTCGTATTAGATCAATGTTCTCTTGGTTATTTTGATAGTATAAACCTTTAATTATAAAAGCCATCGCCCTTGTGGAATGAATTTTATCTATTTGTGTTAAGGCAATATCTAATAGATTTTCTGCTTCTTGAATTATCGCTTTTGTTAATACATTTTTTAAAGAACTTGTATATCCTAATGCCCAAATGGCTCTTCCTTTGCTGTCGTCTAAGTTTTCATAATAATTTTGTGATGTTAATTCTCTTTGTTCATTGAAATAGTTCAAGAATAAGCCGTTGTCTTGTATGGCATGTTTTACAAATTTTAAGTAGGTATTTATTAATATCAAATCATTTTCAATTCGAAATATTTGATAGTGCTGACACATAGCAATCAACGCTCTTGCATTGTCATCTAAAGTATAGCCTGAATGTATATCTGGATTAGCAATTTTGGAAAATTGAATCATTCCAAAATTTGTTGTCATTTTTTTAATGTGATTAATATTTAAAGGTGGCACTTTAAATATTAACTGAAATGTATTTGCAGTTATTTTTTCAAAAAGTTGAGCATGAGCGATCGCCGAATTTTGCCATGCAGTTGATGCCATTTTATGTAAACTATTGGATGAAATTTCTTCTCTTAGTATTTCATTGTCAAGCAAAGTAATAATAGCTTTCGATAATTGTTCAGAATTTTCGAAGTCAATGATTATTCCATTGTTATTGTTTAACACTTCTTTTGCATGGGGTATGGGTGTTGATATTACAGGACAGCCACAACTCACCGCATACGAAAAGGTTCCACTAACCGCTTGATTGGGGTCTTTGGAAGTGAATAAATAGATATCTGTTAATTGAAGATATTCTAAAAGTACAGGCAAGGGAAGATAGCTATTCACAAACCTTACATGCTTCTCAATATTTAATGCTTTTACTTTTTCTTCCAACATACTACGGTATTTTTCACCTTCATTTTTTACAATGGTAGGATGCGTTTTGCCTAGTATTAGAAACAGTACATCGGGATGTGATTTTATGACAGCAGGTAGTGCATCTAAAGTGGTTTCAATACTTTTACTTGAGCTTAATAAACCAAATGTCGATAGAACTTGTCGACGAGATAAATCATAACGATGTTTTAGTTTTTTACGATTCAATGGCGGCACTAAATGTGTTCCATGTGGAATTACTGTTATTTTATAGGCAGGAACTTCATATTCACGCATTAAAATCTTTTTAGCATTCTTGGTCATAACTATTATGGATGCGGCAATCGCTTCCATATCTTTTACTTTGTTACTCAATTCTACACTTGGATTTGGTAATACAGTATGGAAAACAAACACAATGGGTTTAGAAATAGTATTAAAAAATAGTTTAAAATCCACCTCACGCTTAGCGAAGAAACCAAACTCGTGTTGCATGACAACCAGTTTAATATTTTCATCTTTATTAATATGAAAAGCTGTTTTTAAAAATGAATTACGACAGTCAGTGTCTAAAATGAATTTAGGGTGTTGCTCGTAGGTATGTTGCTCGGTCTCTGATTCCAGTGCACAAATGGAACTAGTAAATGAGTTAGAAAATTTCCCGTTGAGAGCATTGACTAAATCTTGCGAATACGTAGCTATGCCACATTCTCGAGGAGGAAATGAAGTAACAAATAGAATTTCTGGCGGTTTATTTTGTGTTGCATGTTGCACCTCTTTGTTAACGAGAAAACTCTTTACGCTCATATTCTGAAAATGATGTTTGTTTAATGATGGATGTAAAATTAAATCTGTTGTTCTCATGGTATTATGTTTCAGTTGTGTTTAATTTCAATTCAGTTAACAATTCTCTTAAGCTGACGGAGGCCACCGCAATTCTTTTGTCGGCTGCTCCATAATAAATGTAAAGTATATCATCTTCTAAAATATCTCCTGTAGGAAAGCAGACATTATTTACCTCACCTTTCAATTCCCATTCTTTTTCTGGAAAGAATAATGGGTACGGTAAACGGGCAATTTCTTTCTGTGGGTTTTTTAAATCTAGTAAAGCAGCACAAGCAGAATATACATAACCCTTAACCGTATCATGAACCCCATGATAAATAATAAGCCAACCGTCATCGGTTTCTATTGGCGGACAACCACTCCCTACATAACTCACTTCATGAGGATACTTCGGTGATAGTATAATATTCTCAGCAAAGTTTAAAATATAATTTTGCCAAAAGTCAGTGGTTAGATCTTCAAGTTTTTCAAAAGCCACTACAATTTGCATATCTGGTTTTATGCGATGCAAAAAGTAAAATTTATTATCAATTTTGCGAGGAAAAAATGTTAGATTTTTATCCCAAACAAATATTTTTCTTTCTTGTGGATTGGAAATGGATTTGATTTCATTATAGCGAGTATATTTATTGTGTATTTCACCTTTCAATTCAGTAAAATGTTTAAACTCCTCGTAGGTTATTTTTGGTACAATGATTCCTTTCTTTTCCCAGTGCACTAGATCTGTGGAAGTAGCTAAAGCACCTAAAGCATTGGTGCCATCATAAGCAGTATAGGTAAGATAAAATATGCCTTCAATTTGTACAATACGAGGATCTTCTAATCCCTGAAATTCATAATCTGATTGTGGATAAAGTAAGGCTGAATTGTTTCGACTTTCAACTACCAGCGGTGATGATAATTGGCAATAACCTATGGTAGAATAATTGTCTTTCGTTACCGCTCTGTAGAACATATGAATGGTGTCACCTAATTTTATAACAGCAGGATTTAACACCCCTTCACATTCAAAAAGATTAGTAGTTTTACGAAGTATAATGCCGAGTTTATTGACTATAATCATTTTTAATTATTTTAATGAACTAAATTTTGCCAATATTATCTTCCTGTTTTTTCAACGTTGAAATAGCCATTTTACCTTAGTTGTTTAAGTAGATTTGTTTTGTCGATTTCTTTAATTGCAATTATTAAGTAAATAGTGTTTGGCCGATATTCAACGGGAAATTTAGAACGTAAATAATTTAAATATCGACTTGTATTCGATAACCTTTTGAATGATCAAATATATTTCAACAATATTTCTAATTGTGAAATATATTGCAATGGAATGAAATTGAACAAGAATATAAAGATGAGCCCTATTAAAATAGGAAGCCTTACAAAATTATTTTAATGATTTACACAATTCACATATTGACACAGCCAAGATGTATTAAAAAAGTTTCTATAGGTATTCGTGCAGTTGGACAAAATTAATCTCCAAGTTTCTCTGCATTTAAAATTTTGAGAGAGACAACTTACGACACTATTAATTCGGCAAAAATTAGCTTGTCGTTTTCACTATTTTAACTGTATTTATCGCTTATGTGCCAATTACGTTTTTGTTCCAAAAGATTATAAATTTAATTAAGTCTTATTTCATTTGTAAATTAAGTGTACAAGTATTGAAACTGCATTAGTTTTTATGATTCGCAGGTTGTGCATAGCAATAGAAATTAACTAAGATGAATGCAATTATTGTTTTTAAAATGTTTTTCATTTTTAGAAGTTCTTTCTTGAAAGTCCTATTATTTTTTCAATGTTTGATTTTTATTATGTCGTTTATGATAATAATATCTTGTTTCTATATTTCAATCTGAATTATTTCAATGTTGATGAAGAAAAGCGATCGCTTCTATGCTTGGAAATATAGGTCTAATAAAGCGAAATGGAATTTTTAGATGAAGTATATTACATGTTTTTTGAATTTTTTAGCGTAAATATCAACGAGTTACAATTAATCCCCTAATAAGGGGATTGACGCTAAAAATGGTGATTACTAGGTTTGACCCCTAATCAATAAACCCATCTAAAATGAAAAAGCTATTAATTGTAATGATGACAGGAAGCCTAATGACGCTTTCAGTTAAAACCAATGCACAAAGTTGGTCGCTAACAGGTAATGCAGGTACAAATACCGCTACGGATTTTGTCGGAACCACCGACGGTAAACCTCTTAAAATTAAAACCAATAATCAGGTTCGTATGCTGATTAAGTCTAATGGCGATGTGGGTGTTGGTACTCAAACTCCAACATCTAAATTGCATGTTAACGGAGTTATTACCGCTACAGGAGGAACATCATCAGATTGGAATTCTGCATTTGTATGGGGTAATCATGCTCTGGCAGGATACCTTTCTTCGTTTACTGAAATTGATCCACAAGTGGGAGCTAACGTAACAAATTTTGTTTCAAGATGGGATGGTTCCGCTTTAGTGGGAAGTAACATCTTTAATTCAGGAAACAATTTTGGATTGAATACTTCAACGATGATTGGAGCAGCAAATTTTGTTGTTCAAAGCCCCAATGGCATCGGTTATGGTGGTATGTACGTCAATCAAACAGGATCATCACTTACACCATTTTATGGCTATGCTGTAAATGGTTCTTCAAGTTGCTGGACATCCTTTGACCAAACCAGCGGAAACTGGAGCGTATACAATGGAGGCGAACGACTTGTAGTGGATAATGCAGGACAAGTGGGTATCGGAACAACAACACCAGGTTACTTTTTGGATATTCAAGCTGGAACAGCAAATCGTGCATTGAATGCAGTATCTAGTGTTGTGGGAAGTTCAGGACAAATAATTAATTTTGAACGTACGAGCGCTCCTTCCCCTGCTAATGACATTGTTCAGATTACGGTACCTACGGGTTCGCCTAATGATTTTCAATTTATAGAGGCAGATAAGGGTGGATCTAACCGTTTTCAGGTGAATGGTGATGGTAGTGTAGGTATTGGATTCAGCACATTGAATACTGCACGTTTAAATGTTGATGGAAGTAATCCTGACAATAAAAAATTATATGGAATTTATGCATCTGCAGATAGTGCTTCATTTTCATCGGCTGCCATATATGGTGAACATTCTAGTACCACCAGCGATGGTCGTGGTGTATATGGAAAAAGTTCAGGAGGTCCAGGAATTGGTTATGGTGTTTATGGTGAATCAGGTTACATCGGTACTCGTGGTATAGCTACAGGAACTACATATACAGGCACGTCTTATGGAGTATATGGATCGGCTTCAGGTAGTACAGCAGGAACAAGAATTGGAGTATACGGATCTGCTAACGGTGCAGCTACAACGGAAGCAAATTGGGGTGGATACTTCCCAACCAAAACATACACCTCTGAAATTCGCGTAGGAACTTTAGGTGGAGCTACGGGATTCATTGCTTGTATTGGCGGTAAATTAATAGCAGAAGAAGTACGTGTAGAACTAGAGGCATCATGGCCAGATTATGTTTTTGATGCTGATTATAATTTGATGCCTTTGGAACAACTGAAAAAAGAAATAAATCAACATAAACATTTGCCAGGCATTCCTTCAGCTGCACAAATTGAAGAACAAGGTGGAGTAGATTTAGGTGCTATGCAAACTAAATTAGTGGAGAAAGTAGAAGAGCTTACACTCTACATCATTCAGTTAAAAGAGCAAAATGACAAGCTTCAAGAAACCAATGAAAAATTACAAGTGCGCATGACTGCAATTGAAAACAACAAGTAAACCAGTTAAACCCCAAATTCTTATACTATGAAAAATAAACAACAAGTAGGGAGGATGGTGTTTAGCGGATGTATGTTGTTGCTTCTAATCGTAAATGGTTATTCCGTTTCGGCACAACAATTCATACGTTATCTCGACAATCCATTCCTGACCCAAAAACAACAGCATCATGCGAATGTCCTCATTGAAGATGAGACAACCGTAGGATTCTGGTATATTGAAGCGGATGCATCATTGATAAAACAAAAAAGTATTTCTTTTACATTATCACTTCCCAATCAAGTAGTACTTAACATGAATCAGATGATGTATACTCAAAGTTTCGCAGCTATGATTTCTGGCTCTGGAAAATTTGATCCCAATGGTGATTTTATCGTGACAGAACACAATGGAATGATCACTTCGCGTATTGGAAATAATCAATACTGTTATATGATTTATCCATTATCGGGCGATAAACATATTTTAATTCAATTGAACGTAGATGCTTTTCCACATGATGAGTCGGATGAAGGCTATCAACATATGTTGAAAGAAGGAATGAAAAATAAAGAGGATGAACGTCGTCGCAAAGATCCAGAAACAGGAGAAGAAGTTATTGATGGTTCACCTGAAGCCGCTGGAAATTGTAAAGTGCGTTGCCTCGTTGCTTATACTGATGATGTAGGTGCAGCGCTTGCAGATCCTATAGCTTTTGCTGAATCTTGTATTCAAGCTAACAACACTTCCTTTACCAATAGTGCTGTTAACTTTCAAGTAGAACTTGCTTGTGCATTTCAAACAACGTATGCAGAAAGTGGAAATTCAGGAACAGATAAAACAAATTTTCGAACCAATGGTGATGGAATGATGGATGATGTTTTTGATTGGCGTACTTATTATGATGCCGACCTCTGCCATCTACTCGTAAATAGTTTATCGAATGGTTGTGGTGAAGCATGGACTGTTTCTGTTTCTGTTTATGCAGATGCATTCTGCGTAACAGACAGAGGTTGCGCCGTTGGTAATTTAACTTTCCCGCATGAGTATGGTCACCTCTATGGTTGTCGACATGATGTATTTGTTGATAACACCAACACACCTTATGCTTATGGACATGGTAAAACAGTAAATGGCAACTATCGAACGGTAATGGCCTATTCTGATGCTTGTGCGTCTGGTTGTACGAGGGTGGCTTATTTCTCTAATCCTGCTGTTATCTTTAATGGAGTATCAACAGGTACAAGTGGTTCGGCGGATAATGAAAGTGCAAGTGAAGCTTCGCGCGTTGCCATCAGTGGATTGGAATCCTCTCTCAATGATAAATTTTTTCCTTCTTGGACACACGATGACGGAGAATATGCGGATGTGTTAGGTATAAATACCGTGTCGAACAACACAACTTATGTCATGAATAGTGGCTCTGAAGTAGTTTGGAGGGCAGGACTTTCTCATACTTTACAGCCAGGCTTCTGGGCTAAAAGTGGATCTAAATTCGTTACTGTATTTGATTTCTGCAATCCTTTAGTGTTGGCAGGTTCTACTCCTTCGAAAATAAATCCTTCTAATAATGATAATTCATCCGTACGTGTACAGCCAAATCCTTTCACCAGTCGTTTTGATGCTCTCGTAGAAATGAAAGAGAAAGGCACGATGAAATTAGAGCTGCGTGATGCTACTGGAAAACTAATTTTTGTGGTAGCAGAGCAGAATGATGCAGAGAAGGGGATTTACCAATACTCAATCGACATGAGTGATAAGGCAGAAGGAATGTACTTTATGCTGGTGAGGATGGGAGAAGAAATAAAAACCGTGAAGTTGATAAAAACAGAATAGAAAATTAATCAATCGATTTTTTCTATTGATTAATCTTAGATGAATGGAAATGGCAATCTTTTTTTAAGGTTGCCATTTCTTATTATAAAATTTTCGTGTAGAATACAAAAATAAATTTATGCTGTACATAAAGTTGAAGGCATAATTAGAATCTATCTTTTACCCTGCCTACATCGCATCGCTTTCGCGTAGCTTCACCAGAGCAAAGCTTTCGCTTTAGCTTGTGCCTCCGCTAAAGCTTCAGCGACATGCGGTCAGCGGAGCAAAGCCGGCAGGCAGGCACGGAGGACACAGAGTTTTTCACGGAGGTCACAGAGGATTTTTCTATTAAAAAAATGTAAATAGTATTCAGAAAAACTTTAGCGATAAACTTTGCGCCTGCCTGCCGGCTTTGCTCCGCTGAAGCTATAGCGAAAGCGATGCAGGCAGGCCTCTGCGCCTCTGCGAGAAATTTTAGCGAGAAACTTTACGCCTTGCTTCTGTGAGTAATTTTAGCGAGAAACTTTGCGCTCTGCGAGAATTATTTTCGTATCGCAGCTTTTGACCTTGCGACTAAGCGAGAAAATTCGCCAGAGTGGAATCTTTGAGTCACTTGAGAATGAAGAATTAGCATTTAACATTTATTTTTTCGATTTGATAATTAGTTTTGCTAAATTGAAATTCATAAAATTGCTCGCTAAGGCGCAATCCCGATAGCTATCGGGCCGCAAAGGAAGGGAAATTATAAAATAATATTTATAAGATTAAATTTGGAATTGACCATAGAAATCTCTGCGCCTCTGCGAGAAACTTTAGTGAGAAACTTTGCGTCTCTGCGCCTCTGCGAGAAAATTTGGCGATAAACTTCAAGTCGTAAATCTCGATAGTTATGTGATTACGAGCTATTGTATCAATTTCAACGGAGACATCTTTAAGCTTCAAAGAATTTGAATAGTTCTTTAGCTGATGAATTTATAATTTATTAAAGTGAATTTTCTCCTGTATCATTGCAAAATACCTCTATTAGAAGTAGCTTGGAATAATTAAAAAACAATGTTGAAATTCTATAAAAAAAGGAAGCCACCCAGTAGAATGAGGTGGCTTCTTTGAATTTGAATATAAAAATATATCAACAATTCCCGAGTAGCATCCATATAAGTGCGAAAACGAGTATAGTTCCTAAGCAGCCGCCGCCTAATTTTTGGGCACCGTATCCTGCGATCAGTCCTCTGAAAATATTGTTCATAGTGTTTTAAATTTAAGCTTCTTGGTGAGCTGCTTCCATATTTATTGCAGTTGTTGCAACTTCCGATAATTTTTCATCGGCTGCTTTTTCTTCTTCAAGAGTAGCTTCAAGAAGTAATACGGCTTCGTCTAAATCCAAGGTTTCTGCAAACTGACAGAGCGTTCCGTAAGATGCAATTTCATAATGTTCAATTTTTTGTCCTGCTGAAATAATTCCAGCATCACGCATCGCACCTTCTTCGCATTCTTCCATAATAGATGCCGCCTCTTTAATTAATCCTTCCATGGCCTCACATTTTTTTGCTGTGGGTTTTTTACCAAGTATTTCAAAAACCTGCTCTACCCGGACTACTTGTTCTTCAGTTTCCTCAAGGTGATTTTCTAATGCATCAATCAGATCTTCAGAACTTGCATTTTTAATCATTTTTGGAATTGCTTTAAGTAGCGCTTTTTCTGCCCAATAAATGTCTTTTAACTCTTCTTCAAACAATTTCATGAGTTGAGATGATTGCATTGGAGAAGTATTGGAATTATCTTTTGACTCTTTTCCGTTTTGGGAAGAAGTTGTTTTTTTATTTTTCATGATTTTATTTTTCTATTAATTTGAGATCCTACTTTTTACTAGCCTTCATAACAAGAAATATAATTACACCAATGATGGCGACAACAATGAAAATCCCGAACCCCATTCCTGCTTTAAAAATTCCTTCTACTACTCCGCAAGATGTTAAAAGTGCTGAAAGCATTAAAAATGTTAATACAGGAATGGGTTTTACGATTTTCATATGGGATGTTTTTAATAAATAAATCAAACCCTCTATTTTCAAGGAAGGTTTGATAATTCAGATTTACAATCTACCTTTATTAGTATTTTGATTTTCTTTTCTGTTTTCACTGCGGAATGAATCCGATTCTTCATCATGGTTTTTCTGATCGCGACTGTTGTTAGTTACTTGGTCAACAGAATCATCGCTTTCATCTTCTTCTCTGTTTCTATCATTGTCCATATTGTCGCCCATATTTCCAGTGATTTCTCTGCGATCATTCTCTTCTTCATCTTCTTCACCTATTTGGTGCTTTTTGTTTTGGAGAGGATCTTTCGGATCCGGCTTTTGTTTGTTGAAATCTTGGTTTGTTTTTTCTTTTAACATGCCTTCAGTAGGCTGATTACGATTGTCGTTTTGATTTTTGTCCATGATGATTTAAATTAAATTGTAATTGAATTATTACGATGTAAAAGTGAACATGATTTTCTGTAGTTTCATTACACAATAAATCAGAATGTTTACATTATTCACATATCTATTGGGTATAAATAAGCGATGATGATATGCTTTTATTTTATACAAAGCATTCTATGAGATGCAGATAGAAAGTGGAGGCGGATCCACTTAATGGGATCTTATAATCGGAAAATTTTAAAAGTATTTGGAAAAGATAAGGTAAAAGGGCAATGATTTGGTTTATATTAAACTCTTTATTGTAAGTCTAAATATTTTGAATGGTATTTCGCCTGAGTTCTTTTAATGCTTTAAAGTGAGAAGGTGTTAAGCCTGTCACCTTTTTAAACTGACTGGATAAATGCGCTACGCTGCTGTAATGTAGTTTGTATGCAATCTCCGAGAAGTTATCTTCTCCAAAAAGAATTAACTCCTTAATCCTTTCAATTTTTAATGCGATTACGAATTGTTCAATGGTAGTGGCTTCTACTTCCGAAAAGAAATTTGCCAAGTAAGTATAACTATGACCTAATTCATCACTGAGTAAAACGGAAAACTTAATATTTGGCTTTTCGTCTGATTTGTAAACATAGTCAATAGCGACTTTTCTAATTTTCTCAATTAAAACACCATCCTTCTTTTCTAATAATTCTAATCCAGCTTTTTTGATTATTTTGTTAAGTTTTTTTTTATCAGCATCTGAAATATCTTCCTTCGTTTCTATTTCACCTAATTCTATTTTGGTTGTTGTAATATCCAGTTCTTCTAAAGCACCTTTAACAACAATTTTGCAGCTTTCACAAGCCATGTTTTTTACATAAATTTTCATAAAATAATTTTATCTTGTTAAATAATTCGGTTTATTAGTAAAGATGATACTTTTTAAAGTAAATTTAAAAACGCAAATGCTTGCTATAAATTGTACAGTATGTATTTCCATTTCTATTCGCCCTATTTTCAATGGATCAGGTCTATTTTAATTATTATGTAAAGAGGAATATTTATTAATTCTACCTTGCAAATCAGTAGCAAATTTAGACTTAGTTCAATAAGTAATACCAAGAATAAATGGTATAATAGAAAAATTAATAATTCTAAATTATAGTATTTCAATAGAAGAACATCGTTCTTATTTGTGAAAGTACCTTTTGAAAAGTTTGTTAACTCACTTCATTTAAAGTTATAGTAAATGTACATCCCGCGCCAAATTCACTGTCAACCTTAATATGTCCTCCTTGCGCTTCAATAAACTCTTTGCTAATGGCAAGTCCCAAGCCAGTCCCCGACCTACTGCTGCCCGGTACTTGAAAATACCGATTGAATATTTTTTCTTTGTATTTTGATTCAATACCTAAACCAAAGTCTTTAACAGTAAACAAAACACTATCCTTATCATTCATTAATTTTATAATAATTTCACTTTTTTCTGGTGAATAACGAATGGCGTTTGTCAGTAGATTGATTAAAACCCAAGCGGCTTTTTCAGTATCTGCTTTAATTAAAGGCAAATTTTCATCTGCCATTACATTAATGCTTATTTGTTTTTGTTCGGCAGGGACCTTTACAGCCTCCAATGCGTATTGCAAAATTTGTTTGGGATCGCTGGGTTGTATGTTTAACTGAATATTTCCTGTTTCCACTTGTGATAAATTGAGCAGTTCACTGGTTATTTTTAGGAGTCGGTTACTGTCTTCTTTTATACTCTCTGTAAGTTGTTTTTGATCCTCATTGAGAGTTCCCGTTGATTTATTATCTAATAATTGCAAGCTAGCTTTAATAGCAGAAATAGGAGTTTTTAGTTCGTGGGAAATCGTTGCAATGAAATTGGTTTTTGCGAAATCCAATTCTTTAAATGGGGTGATATTTCTTAATACAATAAAGTGACCTATATGCTTTTGCTCCTTTTCGCCGGTGGGAGTAATGGAAATGGGTATAATTTCTTTTTCAAAATAACTTTCTTTGCTATCAGCATAAATTTTTAAAGGCTTTTTATCCTGTTTATCATCATTAGACATTAACTCTTGAACGAGTGATCGCATCAAATCATTTCTTACTGCAATGTCCTGTGCAAGTTTACCTGATAAGTCTTCAGTTTTCATTCCTAAAATTATGCAAGCTTCATTATTAACAAATAAGATTGTGTTTTGTTCATCAAGACCAATAACTGGATCGTGCATATTGTTTATTAGTGTTTCAATTCGCTTTTTCTGAAACATAATTTTTGAAAGACTGCTGTTATTGTATTCTTCAAGTTTCATTGCCATTACATTGAATGCTTGAGCCAACTCCCCAAATTCATTATGACCTTCAAAATGAACTCGCTTCTCATAATTCTTTTCAGCAATTTGTTTGATGCTTTCTGTTAAGACTTTAATGGGATTGGCAATATTCCCAGGTAAATTAATTAGCAGTACAAATGCGATCATAAAGCAAAATGTTCCCGTTAAACCTATCCACCAAGTTGCATTCTTTGCTGTTTGCTTAGCCACATCACTCTTACGTTGTATGGCCTGCATGTTTAACAACATTATGTCCGTTAAATCCTTGCGTATAGAAACGTAAAGCAAACTATCGGTTGGTTTTTGCTTTAAGGTACTGAAATCAAGAAATAGTTTTTCGGTTAATTCCTTTTCACCGATTTCTGTAATATTATTTTGCTGTTTGTGAAGATTTTCAGAAAACTTATTGATGCTTTTTAAATCCGTTACATCTTCATCTAATGCTCGTAGCATATTTCGAGAATAATCCAGAGTATTATAGTTGGCTACTAAAATATTTTGCGTGTCTTTGTTTATTGCATTAATATACATCGTTCCAAGTACAGAAAGCAGGATAATAAAGAGAAAGAGCAGGCCAACTCCCAAGGTGAGTTTAACTTTTATTTTCATGATAGAATAACGATGTCAATATCCAAAGATTTTAATTTCTTTAATAACTCATTGAATGTATTTGTAGCCAAAATAAAGGTAAATAAATTAAAATGTGGCTTACCAATACAAATAGTAGTTATTTCTTGTCCTTCTGCTACTTCGGAAATCGCTTTTGCAATGTTTTTACTTTCTTTTTTTATTATTTCCGCTCCCAATTCTGTTGCCAGCTTCAAGTTGTTAATAAGATGACGTTGCTTGTCCAAAGCTATTTTATCAGCACTTTCATCGGGGGTTTGTACATATAGTAAGTACCACTTGCTGTTATAATAATTTGCTAATCGGGCAGTCTTTCGAATGATGGCTTTTGCAGTTTTATCATTACTGCTAATACAAGCTAAAAAACGATCGTGTCGAAGTGCGATGTTTTTTGGGATCTCCGTTTCTATTTTTCGGAGGACCTGTGTTGAAACTTCTTTTAATGCTAATTCTCGAAGCTGTAAAATATGTTCTGGTTTAAAGAAATTTTTAAGTGCGGTTTCAATTTTTTCTGCCTGATAAATCTTCCCTTCCTTTAAACGTGTGATCAGCTCATCGGCTGTTAAATCAATATTAACCACCTCATCGGCTATTGCAATTACCTTATCCGGCACTCGCTCTTTCACTTCTACCCCAGTAATTTGTTTTACCTCCTCATTAAGGCTTTCGATATGCTGAATATTTACAGCACTGATTACATTTATTCCCGCTTCTAATATTTCTTTTACATCCTGCCAGCGTTTTTCGTTTTTACTACCTTCCATGTTGGTATGCGCTAACTCATCTACGATGACCACTTCAGGCCGCAAACTAATAATGGCATGAACATCCATCTCCTCTAGTTCTTTTCCTTTATAGAAAATTGTTCTGCGTGGAATGACAGGTAATCCTTCTAGTAATTGATGGGTTTCTTTTCTATTATGGGTTTCAACATAACCTATTTTAACATCAATGCCCGTGCGTAAAAGTGTTTGAGCTTCCTGTAACATACGATAAGTTTTACCTACACCAGCACTCATGCCGATATAAATTTTAAACTTTCCTCGTCTTGACTTTTGTATCAGGTCAAGAAAATCTTTCGCTGATTTTCTGGTCTCTTCCATTAATTATTTTGTTACACTGGTATAGAGGCGGGCATGTAATTTATACTTTCGATTTTTAATACGTACTAATATTTGTTAAAATGAAATGGCTAAAGAGGTAGAAACAAATAAATTTTGGTAGGAAGGTTTATTATCCATCGTAAATATTTTATCTTCACTACTGAACCCTCTTCCTTCAATTCGCCATACAATATTGCTGGCAATATTGTAATCTAGATTTAAAGAATAGCCATAGGTTTGAAAGCCATTTGGAGTGGATGTAGCAATAATTACTCCTTTAGCATCGTCATAATATTCACCTCTTGCCACAACAGCCCATTGATCGTTTAAATTTACTTTAACAATTAACACAGGACTGTACCAACTGTTATAGTCGCTGCTACCTTTTGATTTCTGTTCCATACCATAGTCAAAGCCGGCTGTAATATGAAAATTATTTGTGATGTGAAACATTCCATAAAAATTGTGAAAGTAGCGCATTTGTTTTGCTGTATCTGATTTATCATTTCCGATAAAAGTACTGTAGTTTAAAGTAACATTAGTATTTGGAGTGAAAGTTGCTTGTGTTCCAAAAGCAGGAGTATTATTGCCATCAGGTCGTTGAATGCGTTGCCATCCATTAAGAATTAATCCGCTTAAAAACCATTTACTATTATCGGATGAATAAGAAATTTTAGCTCCGCTTTCAAAGTAAGGTGTGTTATCGGCAAGTATACTTCTGGTTAATCCCCAACAATCTTTTCCAACTGCACTTTCAAAGCCAATATGTGACGCAAAAATACCTGCATCAATCCACAAGTTTTTCATTTTTGAAATTTTTACACCTGCATTGGCTTCAAAAATATTTTTCAAAACCCCAGGTTCAGCCGCGAGATTAGCATTGGTATATGTGCCTGTCATTAAAGCTAGGTTGGTTCTCACCTTATCATTGTTGTATGCCAATTTAACAAAGCCTAAGTTAAGGTTTACCTCGTTGTGTCGGTTGTGTGAATATACAAACCCTGGACGGTTGTGGTTATCTGGATTTCCAAAGTCATAGCTGTAATAGGTTTCTAAATAACCTGATATTTTTAGATGATCAAGAACTGGTGATGTAGATTTATTGGAATTATTGTTCGAACTATCATTTAATTCATTTTTTATTTGTTGAATGATTGATTGGCGTTCTGCGTTCGATAAGCTGGTTTGGGCATTTGCATTGCTAAACGCGCCCAAGATCGATAGACTTATTCCAAAAATTGTATTTACTTTTAATTGTCTCATTTTTATTTTAGTTTTTTAAATTATCCAAAGCAAGGTTCAATGTCAGCACATTTATCTTTTCTGTGCCAAATAATCCAAGTAATGGTTTTTCGGTTTGTTTTTCTATAAGTTGATTAATGGTGGTTTCATTTAAGTTACGAATTTTAGCTATCCGCTTAACTTGCACTTTCGCAGCTTGTACAGAGATGTTAGGATCTAATCCACTTCCACTTGCTGTAACCAGATCGGAAGGAATGTCTGATTTATTAATACCAGGATTATGAACTAAGAAGGTGTCAATTCTTGCTTGCACTTCCGTTAAATACTCCGGATTACTTGGTCCTTTATTACTTCCGCCCGAGCCAGCAGCATTGTATGCTACTGCAGAAGGTCTGGAGTAAAAATAGGTATCATTTGTAAAGAACTGCCCTACATTACTGTAATAAACATTTCCATTTTGAGTGAGAACTTCGCCCTTACCTTGGTTGGTTGCAAATTGCGCAACCCCATAAATGGCAAGAGTATAAATACCCACAAAGAATACAAGACATACGAGCGTTAATTTAATAGCAGGAAATATATTTGATTTCATCTTGTTGATTTTTTAAATGAATACTGAAACGACTATATCAATTAATTTTATTCCTATGAATGGAACTATCACTCCTCCTAAACCATAAATGAATAAGTTTCTGCGCAACAAAGCACTTGCACCAATGGGCTTGTAAGCAACGCCTCTTAATGCCAATGGAATTAGAAATGGAATAATTAGCGCATTGAATATCACTGCCGAAAGTATAGCACTTTCTGGACTGTGTAAGTGCATAATATTTAATCCTTGTAAGGCCGGTATGGCCACAATAAATAGGGCGGGAATAATTGCAAAATATTTCGCTACATCGTTAGCAATACTAAACGTAGTTAATGTACCTCTGGTCATTAATAGTTGCTTTCCAATTTCAACAATCTCAATTAATTTCGTTGGATCATTATCCAAGTCAACCATATTACCTGCTTCTTTCGCTGCTTGAGTACCGCTATTCATGGCTACACCAACATCAGCCTGCGCCAATGCAGGAGCATCATTGGTACCGTCTCCCATCATGGCTACTAATCTTCCTTCGGATTGTTCTTTTTTAATGTAATTCATTTTATCTTCGGGTTTAGCTTCCGCGATAAAATCATCAACACCTGCTTTTTCTGCAATGAATTTTGCGGTTAATGGATTGTCACCGGTAACCATCACAGTTTTAATTCCCATTTTACGCAGACGTTCAAACCGTTCGCTGATACCTGTTTTAATGATGTCTTGCAATTCGATAACTCCAATCACTTTTTCATTTTCTGAAACTACCAGTGGAGTACCACCATTGCTAGATATTATTTTTACTCTTTCTAGTGTGTCCAACGGAAAAATATTTCCTGCTTGTTCTGTCAAGTTTTTAATGGCATCTGATGCCCCTTTTCTAATTCGAATATTTTCGAAATCAATCCCGCTACTTCTTGTCTCGGCTGTGAATTTTATGAAGCTTGGATTTACCATTTGATAACTCGAAGGGTTTGTTCCCGCTAATTCAATAATAGATTTGCCTTCCGGGGTTTCATCACTCATTGAGCTTAAGACAACACATTTTGTAAAATGGTTTTCATCAATTCCATTGGAAGGGTAAAAGTGTGTTGCTTTTCGGTTTCCAATAGTTATAGTTCCTGTTTTATCTAAAAGTAGAACATCAATATCACCTGCAGTTTCTACTGCTTTACCGCTTTTGGTAATTACATTGGCTCGCAATGCCCTATCCATTCCAGCAATCCCAATAGCAGAAAGCAATCCACCAATAGTTGTTGGGATTAAACAAACAAAAAGTGAGATAAAGGATGCAATCGTGATAGGAGTATTTGAATAATCAGCAAAGGGTTTTAATGTAATGGTAACGATAATAAACACGAGGGTAAATCCGGCTAACAAAATAGTTAATGCAATTTCATTCGGTGTTTTTTGTCGACTAGCTCCTTCCACTAACGCAATCATTTTATCTAAAAAACTTTCTCCTTGATCTGTATTCACTTTCACAGTTATTCTATCAGATAAAACTTTTGTTCCACCTGTTACCGAACTTTTATCGCCTCCAGCCTCACGAATTACAGGAGCACTTTCGCCCGTAATGGCACTTTCATCAATAGTTGCTAATCCTTCTACAATTTCACCATCCATTGGAATAATATCTCCGGCTTCACAAAAAAATAAATCTCCTTTCTTTAATTGCGATGAAGATACCATTTGAATTTCGTTAGCATCAAATTTACCAAGAACTGTCATTTTCTTTGCTGGTGTTTCTTCTCTAGTCTTACGTAAACTATCGGCTTGTGCTTTTCCTCTCGCTTCGGCTATGGCTTCTGCAAAGTTTGCAAAGAGAAGTGTGAGCAGTAAAACAACAAACACAACAAAGTTGTATGCAAAACTGCCTTGTGAGGTTTCGCCTGCTAATGTCCACATACAAACTGCAAACATAATGGCTGTTCCAATTTCTACCGTAAACATTACGGGATTGCGGAACATAGTTTTGGGATTGAGTTTCAAAAAAGACTGTTTAAATGCTTCTTGCATCAATGCTTTTTGAAATATGGAAGTATCTTTTGTCATTTTATTTATTATTTAAGCATTGAGAAATATTCTGCAATCGGACCAAGTGTTAAGGCTGGAAAGAATGCTAGGGCAGCTACAATGGTAATCACTGCAAATACCATCAATCCAAAAGTGGAGGTATCTGTTTTTAATGTACCATTGCTTTCGGGAATGAATTTTTTTCTTGCTAAAATTCCTGCAATTGCAATAGGACCAACAATGGGTAAGTATCGACCTATAAGCATTACTATACCACATGAAATGTTCCAAAACGGAGTATTGTCTCCTAATCCTTCAAACCCACTTCCATTGTTTGCACTAGAGGAAGTAAATTCATAGAGCATTTGACTGTATCCATGAAACCCAGAGTTGCTTAACGATGCCGAGGTTAAACTTGGTAATGATGTAGCTATTGCTGTACCTACTAAAATCAGAAAAGGATGGAGCAAAGCAATTATCATAGCTATTTTCATTTCTTTCGCTTCTACTTTTTTGCCAAGAAATTCTGGTGTTCTTCCAACCATTAATCCACTAATAAATACAGCGAGTATGATGTAAATATAGAAGTTGAGCATTCCAACACCGCAACCACCATAAAATGCATTAATCATCATACCTAACATTTGATTCATTCCACTCAAGGGAGTGAAACTATCGTGCATGCTATTAATACTACCGGTTGAAATTACAGTAGTAGCAATACTCCAATAGGCAGAAGCTGCAGAACCGAAACGGACTTCTTTACCTTCCATGCTCCCCATATTCTGTGTGATGCCCATCTTCGAAATGGCAGGATTGCCTTGCATTTCAAAAAGTATGGTTGGAATGGTGAGAAGCAAGAATCCAATTGTCATTACACCAAAAATCATCCAAGAAAGTCTCCGTCTTTTTATAACATAACCTAGAGCGAATATTAAGGCAATAGGGACGAGCATTTGAGCAACAATTTCTACAATATTGGTAAAGTAGTTTGGGTTTTCTAATGGGTGTGCGGAATTTGCACCAAAAAAACCACCACCATTCGTTCCCAGATGTTTGATAGCCACAAATGCTGCAACTGGTCCTCTACTTACTTGTACGGTATCACCTTGCAACGAGGTGATCGTATCCTTACCATCAAAGGTCATTGGTGTTCCGTTAAATGCTAATATAGATGCAACGATCAAGGCCAAAGGAAATAATATACGTGTACTGCTTCGTACAAAAAATGAGTAGAAATTTCCAAGCGTTTCGGTGCTGCGTTCTTTCATGGCGACGAACAAGACAGCACAAATAGCAATTCCAGTTCCTGCACTAATAAATTGCCACAGCATTAAAATCAATTGTCCAAAGTAAGACAATCCAGTTTCACCTGAATAATGTTGTAAGTTGGTGTTTGTTACAAAACTTACGGACGTGTTAAATGCCAAATCACCACTCATGGAAAGATTGCCATCTGGATTGAGTGGCAACCAACTCAAATTTGTTAACACTAACATGGAGATTATGAACCAAACTATATTGATGGTTAATAGCGCTACCAAATGTTGTTTCCAATTCATTTCTATTGTTGGATCAATTCCACTGAGTTTAAAAAATAATTTATCCAATGGATTGAATATTTTATCTAGCCAAGTGTTTTCGTAATTGAAAACTTTACCGATATAGCGACCAAATGGAATTGCCATTGCAATAACTATCGCATACATTAAAATTACTCCAAGTATTTCTGTATTCATGAGAATTAAAATTTTTCTGGTTTAATCAGTACGTAACACATGTAGACGAATACTGAAATTGCGATTATGAATAATGGGATCATGTTTTTAATTTAGTTTAATTAATCCTGAAGAAATTTAAGGGATTAAATTTTTTCAAAGGAGTTAATAGTTTTATAGAACAGTGCGAAGAATATAATTCCGATTGCAGTTAGAATTGCTGTGAGCATGGTTTAGTTTTTTTGGTAAAGAGGTGATGACATTTCAGAATATTGATTTATTTTTGTCATGGAATAATTTGATTCTTGTACTTTAAATGACGAGATCTCTATTAATTATTATTTGCCCGAAGTATTTATTTGCTTTTGATATTCCAGTTGCAATGATTTTGGAAATAAATTCCTAATGTTGCAATGATGTATTTCCATGAAAGTTGAAACTGAAAATACATATACATTTGTAATTGCATTTCGAACTTCAGCTGTACCATTGTTGAAAATATCTTCTGCTATTTGCATGCAATGTTTGGCTCGTTGAATATTACCTGTGATAATGAGTGTTTTTGTAATATCAGCAAATCGCTGTGCCTGTTGATAGATGTTTGGGATGGATTGGGTTTTCATGTTGATTTTTTTAATGGATTGAAACCATCCTATTTCAAATTAGATTCCACAAGTGGCACGAACACTATAAATTACTGATATTGTTATGATTAATACAAAAAATAGTTCTGACACAAGAGCGCTTCCCTATTGTTTTGAAAGGGGTGGCACTATCGTTTCGCTAGGATTTTAGCTGATTTTGTAATCGTCTAGTTTGCGATAAAGTGTGGTTAAAGCAATATTCAAAAGCTTGGCAGTTTCAGTTTTGTTTCCATTTGTATAATTCAAAACCTTTTGAATATGTATTTTTTCGGCACTTGCTAAGTCAAATGCGGAAAGTTGTTTGCCATTTTTATTGGAAAGTGGTTTATGAAATTCTAGTGGCAATAATTCTAAATTAAGTTCGTTTGTATTCGACAAGATCACACTTCGCTCAATTACATTTTTTAGTTCACGAATATTACCATTCCAATGATGTTGTTTCAAAGCATCTAAACAATCATCAGAAATATTTTTTATTCTTTTATTGGTTTTTGCTGCAAACAATTGTAGAAAGTGATTCGCTAAAATCTCAATATCTACAACTCGTTCCCGAAGTGAAGGTAAAGGAATTTGAAAAACTGAAATTCGGTAAAACAAATCTTGTCTAAAATGTCCAGCTTCAATTTCATGTTGTAGATTTCTATTGGTGGCAGCTATAATGCGAACATTAACTTTGGTAGGCTTATTGTCACCCACTTTTAAAAAATCGCCTGTTTCAATAACTCGAAGTAATTTGGCTTGCAAACTTAAATCCATTTCACCAATTTCATCGAGGAAAATGGTACCATTATGGGCTTCTTCAAAAAGTCCTTTTTGATCCTTGATTGCCCCTGTAAACGCCCCGGCTTTATGCCCAAACATTTCATTTTCTAAAAGATCTTTACTAAAAGCCGAACAGTTTATAGCTACAAAATTCTGTTTGCAGCGTTTGCTCTCCTGATGAATGCCTTGAGCAAATACTTCTTTGCCTGTTCCTGTTTCTCCTGTCAATAGTACTGTAGTATCGGTTTGAGCCACTTTTTTTGCTAAATCAATGGCTTGCTGAATAACTTTAGATTTACCAAGAATAGAATCAAAAGAAAATTTTTGACCGACTTGTTTTTCAAGATTTTTAACCCGCTTTTGTAATTGTACTTTTTCTAAAGCACGATGTAATAAAGGAATTATTTTTTCATTGTCATCACCTTTTGTAATATAATCAAAAGCACCTTGCTGAATAGCTTTCACTCCATCTGGAATATTGCCATAAGCAGTAAGTAGAATTATTTCAGTCAAGGGTTGAAGTGCTTTAATTTTGGCAATTAATTCCACCCCATTTCCATCAGGCAACTTCACATCGCACAGAACAACATCAACATCGATCTGTTCTAGTTTTTTTAATGCTGTTTTACAATCTCCGACATCATGCACCTCAAAACCTTCCGATTCAATAATGCGAACAAAAAGCTTCCGAAGCTTTTCTTCATCATCGATGATTAAAACTTTTCTCAAATTGGTGGCAGTCATTTATTCTGCAAATTTAATATATTTAATGTGTGCTGCGGTTAAAAAGTGATTCTTTTGTATATTCTCATTGGATGTTTTGCTTATCAAAAGCTATCGAATAGGTAAAATTGAGCAAGAATAGATCTGGACAAGTTTTGCTTTAGGTACATTAGTTAGATGGCTGGATCATTTATAGGATGGCAAGAATTGTTCACTATTCACTCAATTATTCTTTGATTTTTATTTTAACTAATCGGTATAAGTCTAACGCTTTTTGTAGAATGTTTTCAAGGGTCTTAATGGGTAAATCTTTGTTCGGGTTCACTCTTAAAATTTTCATTCTTGTACGATCTCCTGCTTCCAATTTGGGATGGTCAAGGAATTTTCCTTCAACCATTAGTAAATAGGGTTCACCTGTTTTTTTATCAATCCACAAGTAACAAAACATCATTTTTTTATAGCAAAAGCAAGGCATTCCGTATTTCTGCGTTTCAGAAATATGTATGTCTTGCTCAAGTATTATACTACGCAAAGCAAGTAAACAACTTTTGTTTGGTTCTTCTTTATTCAGGTAGAAGTTGTGAAGTTCGTCAAGCATTAATTTCGTTTAATTGAAATTATTTTGTTGCAATACCATAAGCAATATATTTCCAGGTATCAGGACAAATTTTATTCAGTAGTGTAGCATCTATAGTAGAAAGAAAATTTCTCTGAATTTCATTTCTTCCTAAGGTTCCCAAAATGCCGGTGTATTGTATATCGTAGGAGGAGAAGTCTTTCAAGCATTCTTTTATTTCTTTAATGGAAACATATCGCCAAGTACTTCCCCAATTGACAAATTTTTTCCTGAGTCTCTGATGAAGGGGTGATGCAATAAGGTTTTCTGCAAACAAAAGCTTACCACCAGGTTTTAATGCTTTGTAAATTTGGTTGAAAACTTTTTGCTGAATTTTATAGTTATCATTACTTCCAATTCCTCCGATAATGGATTTAAATACGATGATGTCAAAATGATTTTCATACGGAATATTTGTCGCATCAATGTTTTGATAGGTTACAAACGAATTTATATGGTATTTTAAATGAAGTTTTTCAGCAGTACTTTTAACATCTTTCAAGTCAGAGCAAACAATTTCCTTCCCTTTCAATGCAAGCCAAAGTGAAAGTCCACCTTGTCGGCCACCTAGCTCAAGCCCGTTCTGAATTCTACTCCAATCAATATTGTTTTCCCAGTATTCGAGCGCCTTCGACCAAGATTTAATGTCCCATTGTATGATGTCTTTCTTTAGTTCTTCTGTCATTGTTTTAAGGACTAATTTGATAAGGCTGTTCTAATCGATTAATGAAATGTGGTTAGATCTTATTCAAAAGTATGAAAAAATAGTTAGCAGAAGCTATACCAATTACAATTATATTTTAGTCCTTTCTGCTAGTCCTTTTTCACCAATACTTCTTAAAAAAATAGTTCCGTAGACTATGGCTATGCAACAATTTTTTTAAATCGTCTTGGCAAAAAAATACGTCGTAGCTTTGAACTAAAATATAATTGTAATTGGTATTAGATGGAACTATACTTGTAATTGGGAGTATTACAAAAGTGTAATGATTTATTTATTGAACAATTTATTTCATCTTCAATATTAGTGTATTGACTTGTGTAGCAAATAATATATTTCAATTATGTGATAATGATTATTCAAGTTTCCACTTCACTAAGAAAATTACTACTTCAAATGAAATCATTCGCTCAAATTTAACAAAAGTTTACACGGCAATAGGCTTAGGATATTCCTTAGTTTATTCATTTCTTTTTTTACTTTCTGTCGGACCAATCAGGAAGCCAAATGGTTTTAGTGATTCGAAATGGTCACATGCAATTTTAATCATTGCTATAATTGGAATAGCAAGAAAAATACCAGGGATGCCCCACACTAATTCACCCACCACTAAGGCAATGATTGTTGTGAATGGGTTTATTTTCACTTGGTGTCCAACGATCAATGGCTCCAGTAGCCATCCTTGAATTAGCTGCACAATTCCATAAACGACTATTATCCCTCCAAGCATTTGAACAGAGGCTCCCTGCCCAGCAGAAACGAATACAGTTAGTAAAGTTCCAGTAATGTTTCCTACGTATGGAACGATTTCAAGGAGTCCGCATAGTAGCGCGAAAAATAAAGCATGCTTTACCCCTAATATACTGAAGCCAATACTATACATTATCCATAAGCATATTATCATTTTTGAAAGTCCAACCAGATATTGCTGGGAAATCAAAGCGGCATTGTAAATAACTTGCTCCATTTCTTTTCGATCCGAAGAGGGAGTAATTTTGAGGATGAACTGTTTTATGTGACTGCGATAATAAAGCAGACAAAAGAGGTAAACCAATGTAAATAATAAATTGGTGAGTATATAGGTAAATGAACCTACTATCATCTGCACAATATTGGTATAGGATGGTTGCTCTTCTTTTATTATTTGGAATTGTTCTTCTGCTGAAATATTTGAATTATTTAATATATACTCCTGAATGCGATCAATAATTGCTCTGCTCTTTTGTTTTATCACTGGAAAATCATTTGCCAGAGCTGATATCTGCCACCCAAGTAATATACTTATTCCAGCGATAATTATCAATAATATTAGCACACAAATTAATACGGCCAACCCTTTAGGTACTTTCTTTCCTTCCATCCATTTGCAAAAAGGAAAAAAAAGAGTCGCCAAAACACTAGCAATGGTAAGGGGCATAAGAATATCTTTTGCATAATGTAATCCGGCAAAAACTAAAAACAGTAGGAGTAGTGTTTTTATTATAGAAGATTTTGTGATGGTCATAATTCTGAAATTTTAATTGCTTCAAGGAGGCAACTTAGATTGTATTATTTATAGTTTGTATTCGTCTTATAAGGTTTCAATACCGTTAATGGGTTGAATATAATTCGCGTCGCTTAAATTTTATTAGGAATTATAACCCGACGCAGGGGAGTTGAATTTTAGATTTATAAATTGACGCCAAAGATGTAACCCACCAATGCAGATAACCCCATTGCTAATGTTCCCCATATTGTAATTCTTAACACGGCCTTTCCAACTGTTGAACCTCCTGTTTTAGCAGCCATTGCTCCCAATAAAATTAGAAATAGTATGGTAGATCCATAGAGCCAATATTCCATACCATTAATGGGAGCGAAAAGTACAGTTAATAAGGGCAAAACACCACCCACGGTAAAAGCTGCTCCAGATGCCATAGCGGCTTGTATTGGATTTGCTTGACTAATCTCATTGATACCTAATTCGTCTCTAATGTGAGCACTCAATGCATCTTTTTTGGTAAGTTCAAGGGCTACTTGCATCGCGGTTTCTTTTTTTAAACCTCTTTTCTCATAGATTTGTGCCAATATATTTAACTCCTCTTCTGGCATTTCTTTTAGCTCCTGTATTTCTCGTTCAATGTCCGCTTTTTCAGTGTCGGTTTGTGAACTCACAGAAACATATTCTCCAGCAGCCATTGATAGTGCACCTGCAACAAGTCCAGCTACTGTTGCTAAAATAATGGGCTCGCTAGTTGAACTTGCCGCTGCTACTCCTATGGCTAGACTTGAAATAGAAATAATCCCATCATTAGCTCCCAACACTGCAGCTCTTAACCAATTGCTCCTATGAATGTAATGGCTGTCTAAATAATTGTCGATGGTTATCGTTTTCTTTTGTGGAGACGTTGTCATAGAAGCAGAATAAGGGTAGATATTACGAAGGTGGCGATTTTTTAGAATTCTCAGCACTATTTACTAAACTTTCTATTAACACTTTCAGGACTCTTGCAGAACAAAGCCATGCCATAGCTTTTTTTGAAAATTTAGTTTCTTGCAATGTTGCATTAATTGCTTAATTGTTTTTACGTTTAATTATTACATAAAATATTTAGAATCGTTCAGGTTTGTCATACTCTACTTCTGTAATGTTGAATAGTGCATAGCTGAAATCTCTTTCTTTTAATCTCCATAATACATTAAAGCTTGTTGGAATAATCACATTGTTCAATTCTTTATAGTTTGATGCTTTAATAATCCAAGTTTCCAAGTTTTTCTCATCCATATACCGTTTTGTTTCCATCTCAGTAATTTCACCAGTTTCGTTAAAGGTAATTTTAAAAAATAAGGAAAGCCCATTAAAGTTATATGTGAGTTTTGCTGACATTGAATCGATCGGAAACCATTTTAAGCGTTCGCTGGGTAAAAAATTGGTAGGATATAACACGCTTTCTCCAAGCCATCGAAGTAATTCACCTTGATTGTATTGTTCGCCTTTAGCATTAACAACATTAAATAGAGAATAAAGTGAAACTATTAATCTCCCTTTGTTCGCAATGTACATATCACGAGCAATAAACATAGCTGTTGTACCTTTCCAAATGAATCCTGGTTGCTCTGTTGTGGCATATTGTTCTCCTTTTATCTTTATCCAACTTTTGTCTATTCCCGTTTTAAATAGACCCTCGTGTTTAATTCTTGCATAACTAATATATGATTGTCCATCTTTTAAAATATGGTTTAAATATCTTTTTACAGGTTCAGGTAAATTGTCAAGTTGGCTTTTATGAAAGAGTTGATTAGATTTAATTTTGGATTGTTTAAAAAGTTCTTTTACTTCATGGTCGAATTGAACAGCCAATCGTAGTTTTCCAATAATAAATAAAAGGGAAATCAATCCTGCTACTGAGATTATTATAATCAGAATATTCATTTTTTATAAATTGTTCTTACCTGTGGAAGTAGAGCGATAAAAATTATTGGTATTGCATACAAGATATAAAAAGTCTGCAACCAACTTACACCTTGCACCATTATCGTTTCAACCTGTATCCATATAATCAGAGCAAATGCTACATAAATACAGTAAGACCATCCCCAATACATATCTTTGAAGAAATTGAAAAATTCAGCAATTCTATTTTCTGGTTTTTTGATTAAAGCAAAGGTCAAAAGACAGGGAGAAAGCCCTAATACAAGGAATAAAATAATTTCGGGAAATAGGAAATTGGTAAAAGGCGAGTGGTCTAGGATGGATATGGGCAGCCCACCTAATAATTTCCCGGATGGTGAAATAATTAATAATAAACCACCACCTAGGGCACCTATACCTAGAAGTAACAATAAAATGATTAGAATGTTTCTTGCTGTTGTTGAATTCATGTATTTAAAATCATTTTTGATTTCTTCCTAATTCTTCCACCTTCTCTATCCATTTTTTTCTATCCGAATCACTCGAAAATTTCAGCGGAGCAAAAGCGGTAATCTTTACTGGTTTAATCCCGCAAAACTCAAGTATTGCTCTTTTCATTGAGTTATGTCCTGGACTTCTATACATCATCCAATAATACCACTTGGGTGCATCCATCGTAACAATTAACCTTGCAGTCTTTCCTTTTAAAAGTTTATCCCAGAAAGGCGAATTTTTGCGATACTTAAATGCGAAGTTGGGTAGAAAAACTCGATCTATAAAACCTTTTAATAATGCTGGGTAGGTTCCCCACCAAGTAGGATAAACAAAAACCAAATGGTCAGCTTGTAAAATGTCCTTTTGTACCTTAATTAAATCTGGCTCAAGTTCTGAAATAAGACGATAACCATAAGTAAGTATTGGGTTAAATTTTAAATCAATTAAATGAACTAACTGACATTCGTTTTCACTAGCATCAGCTCCTATTTTATAGCTTTCTGCTAAAGCAAAACAAAAACTTTTTTTATCAGGATGCCCATTAATAATTAATATTTTTTTCATTTTCCAAAGTTCGCCTTACTCAATCACAAGGATATTACAAAGTTGTATAATTGATTTGCAAAATTCACACATTTGACAGCGTGAAGTATCAGTTTTTATTGTTCGATGTACCTCCTTTAATTTATTTATGAAATAATTGAAGCTTAACCATTAATTTATGATTTTGTATACAAATATCTCTAAACTATTGCTACAAAAAGCTTTTTTAGCATACACTTATTTTACAGGGCAATTTTATTGAGCTTCATTTTGTAATCTGTTGAAATCTCAACGGAAAAATAATCTCAACAATTTTTAATTCGTAATTATTAGTTTGTCCACCATGATAATTTTATTGTCTTCTATTAACTTAATGAAATAAAGTTCACTTGAAAGTTGATCATGATTAATTGTATTCGTGGACATCAACGTTGTTTTGTTTTTATTGTTGCCATTCGTTTGAATTCAGACAAAGTATTTATGTAGCAAATTTTGTATTGACAATTGATATTGCAGCAATATTAAATCAATTTATCAAGAGGTTCAGCATGTTTGATCAAACAAATTTATTTGGTGAAAATTTCTAACGGACATATTGAAAATCTTCGATTATATTAATTTTTATTTCAGCAAACCTTTCATCCATTGTATTAACTCTACCTCATTCACGATCGACCATGAATGCGGATGTCGTACTCCATTTGAGCGATATCCTGTTTGAAAAGATTGCATAAATTCAGCCTTATTATTGCCCATTAAAACTAAACGATTAATAAGCTCTGCCGTCACTTCATAATTTGATCCATGGACAGTTTGATTTCGATTTTTTATTCGCCAAGCAATGTCTACGTCATGGTATGTTCTTACCGCTGTATTTTTTAAATAGATTTCGTTTTGACTGTAATTTTTATTCATGCTAAATGCAGTAAGTTTCGCGTAGGTTGAAATATGATTTCTGGGAATTCCATGATCGTTTTTAATATGTTCCATAGCTCTCTCTGCTTCTTCAACGGCTAGTTCAGAGTATTTGTTTTTTGCATTTTCTTCCAACTGTTCGTAGATTGTAAAAATATCAATAGGTGAATCAACAGTAAAAATTCCTTTGGGTTGAATGGGAAATTTGTCGGGATGCTCATTGCATAGCTCCACATATCGCATGGCGATCATTCCGCCTGCAGAGAAACCACCAATAACAAAACTGTTACTCTTTACTTTAAAGCGAGTGAGCACATCATTCATAACGTTCGTTAATTTTAACAGCGTTATGGAGTCAGCGTACAACTTGTTCCCACCTGCATAAAAGATGGTTAATATATTATTCTTATAAGCTTCCTGATGTAGTTTGGTTTCCGGCGGACTATCTTCAGGACGTTGTCCAAAGCCGGCTAACAGAACTAAAACACCGGCAATGCGGTCGGTGGAAGGTTCAACAGCAAAGTAATGACCGCCGTTAACATCTTTGCCGTCAAGCACAATTTTATTCAGTGTTTGTGCTTGTGTAATTTGCCCAAAGAGGCCATATATCGCCAAACAAAAAAATCTTTTTATTGATTCCATTTAAATGTTTTTGTAAATCTTATTAAGTTCCATCAGTAAAGTAAACTATTGGTGGAGTGTATATCAAAGATAATAAGAAAAACAATTCTGTACGCCAGCCAATAGACGGACTGCTCTACAATCTAGAAAAATTAATTTTTAAAATCAAGATTTGTTGGTTCGGTTTTCTTTTCTCTCCCAGTTGTTGTAACCGAATTATCTACTATTTCAAATTCAATATTTGTAAACCAAATTTGTCCGGTTCCATTTAACAATGCACCATACGACATTTTGTTAGCGTTTTCCGGAATGTCCAAAACAATTTCATATTTCTTCCACTCAGTGGTTCCTTTGATGGATCGATCAGTTTTGCCATCTTTCATATTATCGAAAGATAGAGATTTTCGTGGATTCTCTTGATCAATGCGAAACCATAAGCCAGCCCAATCGGCAACATTTTTTGATTTCATTTGACCAGACATGCGTACCCGTTTCCCCAGGTATTTGGTGGGAGCAGAACTTTGCATAAGTGTTCCGAATCCTTTAACATTTTTCTTAATAGACTTTATGGTTGCAGCATTGCTTCCTTCTGGTCCAGCGCCCTTTTCAGTTACCATTTCATAACTCTTTGCCTCAGATCCTCCTTTGACCCATCCCTCGGGTACTTGTAAATTGAATGAAAGAAGTGTTAACGTTGTTCCAAGTAGGAATATACTTTTAAGAATATTGCTTTTCATGATTGTGAGTTTTTTAGATTCAGTTATTTTGAGTTTATATATAACGATTTGCTTGTTTGAGATAGGCTGGCTACTCATCTTAAACGCATTACGAATATACCAATTATCTATAATCTAATTCCAATAATTAAAATCAACTTTCTTCAGTTCAAACACACAATACTATACCGAAAGGATACCACATGAATTACAATCCCGCCGATAGAGTTGGATACTCTTATTATTCTATTATTTTTAAGATGACATTGCCAGTTTTTTGTCCTGATTCAACGAATTTGTATGCTTCAACAATTTGATCTAATTTATACAACCTATCAATTACAGGTTTGAATTCCCCGTTTCGAATAAGCTCTTTTAAAAATAATACATCACTTTTAGAAATGGATGGAATTGGAAATAAAAGTTTCTTGCCGCCCCACAGTGGCGTAGTTAATGCATAAATAATATTCTCTCCATTTTTTCCTAACTCGGTTGAAATGTAAATTCCTTTAGCCGTTAATAATGGTTTGCATTGTCTAAATGAGCTTTTACCAACTGCATCAAATATAAATTCAAACTTCACATCTGTCTTTGTGAAATCCTTTGTTTGATAGTCAATAACTGTATTTGCTCCTAGAGATTTTACTAGTTCTATATTTTTGGTATTACATACTGCTGTTACTATGGCACCAAAATGTTTTAATAATTGAACTGCTGCAGAACCGATAGCTCCGGTTGCACCATACACTAACACATTTTGTCCTTGTTTAACATTAGCCGCTCTAATACTCTCCAAGGCATAATGTGAACCTTCGGTGCAAGCGGCAGCTTCATCAAAGCTTAACTCTGCTGGCATGCTGGTAACAGCCTCCGTTTCAGCAATTGTTAAATACTCTCCGTGGCCTCCAAAGGATTTGTCATTGTATCCAAAAACTTTATCCCCTATTTTGAATTCGGTTACATGCTGCCCAATTTCTTCAACTACACCAGCAAATTCGCAACCCAATATTTGATATTTTGGTTTCAACAATCCACTCCAAAAACGTGAAATAAAATATTCGGCGCTGCGAAAACCCGAGTCCGTTCGATTTACTGTAGATGAATAAACCTTAATTAATAATTCATTGTCTTTAGGAGATGGTTTAGGTACCTCCATTAATTTAGCTACTTCTGGTGGTCCATACTTAGTATATACAATGGCTTTCATTTTCTAAATTTTATTGATTACAAATTTAGATTAATTTACTTTTGTTATCGATTGGTTGGCGCGACCTTGTCCGAAAATATTCTAGTTTTCCCCTAACAACTTAGTTCGAAGATACCAGTTTTTCATTTGAAATTTTTGAACGTGTTCAACAATAAATTTATCAACTTTCCAGACTCGTGTATAGGTAGCACTTTGCTGATGTTTTATTTTTGTTTAAAACTTTGCCCATTCATTAAGAATTTTTATTCAATAAAAAATTCAATTCCCATTCTCGAAAGGATTATATTTTTTACCTAGCTCCGTTCTAAAATGCGGATAACATTCCTCAAACGATACAGGTTGATGTATGAAGGATTAAAAATGATTTATAAATAACGATTATCTACAAGCCATTTCACAATCCGTTTTACTACTTCCAAGTTACGATCGCCCATCAGTACTTTCACATTTCTTTCTTTTGATGGAGTAGGTACTGCTCTTTTTAAATTATCTTTTAGTGTGGTTATTTCGCAAACTTGTGAATCGTTACCTTCTTTAAAATTAACTTTAGCGACCATCAATCCACTCGGCAATGAAATCTCATAATAATCTACATTGCTTCCATTGGGAGTTACGTCACGATAATTTCCTATCATTTTGCTTTGTTGTTCAATATTACCGGGCTCACGAAAATCGAGCGGCCATGAACGGTCGCGCTGCACAAGTACATACTCCACTTTAGCCGCAGGTGCCGCTTTGCCATTACGAGCAATAAATATAAATAATGCATCATTATCTAAAGAATCATTTTTTATGATGCCACCATTTCCAATTAACTTGGCTAAGGATTTAGCGGTTCCCAGTTTTGAAAGTTTAAAGTAACCTTCCTTATCTAAACCTACAAATGAAAGCTTGTAGTAATAACTCATATTGTCATCCTTATTTTCAGGATACTCGCTTGCATAGGCCGCTACAATCATCAGTTCATTCTTCATATTGTAAATTTCAAAGTCATTTACCATGCCCATAGTCCCTTTACTGTCCATACTTTTGATGGAAGCAATGGGTTGATCATCTATTAAAATTTGATTGTCTTTATAAGAGGCTTTTTGCGCCTGTAACGTGATGGCCTGAAGAATCAGGAACATAAATAAAATGTATTTTTTCATGGTGTTGTATTTTATAAGAGGACAAGGTATAAATATTTTTCTTAAATTTCGAATATAGTATCATTATTTCTGTGCTATTGGTCGAAAATGGCTCCTCAACAGTAATTTTAACCCAGCTCCATTCCTCATAAGTTATGTTTTGTGAAAGTCACACCCTATTTTTGCAAGACGATGACGTGACAAATATACCTATTGATGTTTTTGCACTGAGGCCTTTGATGTTTAAAAATTATTTTTTACCAATGAATGTGTTTTATGAAAAAATAAAATGTGTTTGCAAATGGACAAGTGTTTAATTTAATACGGTTTGGTTTTTTTCTAAATAATTCAAACACCCAGTTTTTTTTCTATTTCCTTAATCTCTGTTTTTTCCTTTTTAATAGCCTGTCGAGTAAGGCCAAACAAATTCATATAGATGTTAGCAATCCAAACCAATGAGAATCCTGCAATTATATAACCACGCCAATCATTGATCAATAGTTTATAATCAGTTAAACAAAGAAATAAAATGGCGATGTAGTGACTGAAACAATACTCACAGGTAAAAAGAAAGAATAGTTTTCTACCAAATAAAGTTTTACTTTCTTTGCTTCGTTTGACAAAATATTCTCTTGGTTCCCGAAATATTTCTTCAAAAGTAACAGTCCACGAGATGCAAGCAATGGGTATTGCTAAAATAAAAAGCCAGAGAATTTGAATATAGATTTCCATACACCTTTTAGCGGAAGATTGATTGTTCTTTTAATAGAATATTGTTTTATACTTTACAGCTGTTGAGTTTTATGTCATTGATTGTACTTTTAAAATTGTCAAGCATAGATTAGCAAAGTTGAATAAAGGTTTAAGAAAAAGGAAGAGGCTGCCTCTGATGAGACAACCTCTGCTGAAAATTCAATTCCTTTTAATTTATAATGGCTTTGTTACCGTATTCATTTGTAGCGTTACTGCTGTTTGTGCCAATAACCTACCATTAATGGAAGCGCCTGTCTGTAAATTTATCCCCGTTTTTCCTAAGATGTTTCCTTCAAAATGACTGTTCGATCCTAAGGTAACGGCACCCGTGGTCTGCCAGAAAATATTTTTTGCTTGTGCTCCTCCAGTCAAGGTGATTTGAACACCTGAACTCATGTTAAGTGTCCCTGAAACTTGAAAGATCCAAACAGCATTCGGACCACCAGAAATCGTAATATTCGTTGGAATGTTAACGGCACTTGTCCATTTATATAGACCGGGTGTTAGTGTCAATCCACCAATATTTCCAGCGCCTAGGTTTAAGAAATTAGGGTTAATGCGTCCCTTAGCGTTATTATACGCGGTTTGCATATTACTTACTGCTGTAGTCAATCTGGTGGCGTTCGTTATTCTGCAAGGAAGAGGGCCAGCAGCGTTGACTGAATAAATGTTGCCGGTTACTTCCGCGCAAGTTAAAAGAATCGCAGCCCCAGTAATTGGGCTGGTTCCAGCATCACCTGTAACCGCAGCTGGATGCACAACGGTAATACCAGATTTTGACAAAATAGCAAAATCACCAGCAATTCCTAAATTTACTGCTTTTCTACGCACAGCGGATGTTTCTTCTATTGGCTTAATAGCGGTTACATCCGTATCTTGTAAAGAGGTATTCTCCTCTTTTTTACAACTCCCCATTAATACTACCAACAGCATGGCCGCGATTGGAAAAATGTTTTTAACTTTCATTCTTAGTTGAATTTATTTTGCAATTGAATTATTACGCTACAAAAATAGCGACCTCTGAAGGCTGCGCGTTACATAATTATAGTGATAAGTTGCATGATTCACACATTATCCTTGATGAAATTTAACTATAAAAAGGATGCAGGGTAGGTAAAGTAAATTCAAATACAAGGCATGGAAGTGTTGAATTTTTTCGCAAAAGGGTCCCATCACTTTTTTTCAGAAACAAATGCCGATTTTTGGAAGGATGTCTTTTCAAGTTGGTATGATTGTTAATCGGAGTGGAAAGCATCATTTACTTTTTGCAAATCCCTAGGGGTTAAAATTACCTGATAACCTAGTTTGCTTCATTGTTTGCGCCATTCAAAACCAAGACCTTTGTATACCCCTGTACCGAATGCAATTTTCATCGCTTCAAAAGCTTAAAACCGATATCTCTTCCTTGACCTTGAAACATCGCCAAGTTAATCCAAAACCAAGCAAATTGTTCCATTAATTCAAATTTGTCGTTACCACCAATGTTATAGCACGCAGCAAATCCTGCATCTTTGGCTAATTGTATGGCTGCAGCTTTCCCTTTTTCGCTGTCGCCAGCAACAAACATATCAAGATCTAAATTACCGTAATTCGGATGTTGCATGTTGTTGGCACCCGTTGTATTGAAGCATTTAACCACGTCTTTAGTTTGTGTGTTGGCAAGAATTGCATCTGTCGTATTTTTATAACCCTGCGGACCTTTTCCCATAACAATATTCATGGTATCAATGATTATTTTGCCGGTGGTATCACCTAAAGACTTTGCCACTTCAACAGCGGATGGTGCTGGAGTTGATATTAAAATAATATCGCATTGCTTTACGGCAAAATCAATGGAGGTAAATCTGTCTTCTCCAATTTCGGTTGCTAACTTCAAATTCTTTTCACTCATTGGTGTTCTTGCACCTACTATGACTGTATGGCTGGCTGCTATCCACTTTTTTGCTAATGCCCCACCTACATTTCCAGAGCCTATAATTGCTAGTTTCATTTCCTGATGCTTTTAATGGGTGTACATGATAATGATACCAATGGTACGTTTATTC
>JANOPQ010000012.1:0-9163 GCA_031421935.1 Bacteroidota bacterium
GTGTGACCATCCTCACCCAGCCCCAGCAATATGACATCCAATTCGACCTACACCATAAGCAAGCATGAGTCCAGGCGCACAAACATCAGCAATCACCATGGGATGAATTCCATGCTTATAACTGTAACGCATTACCGCAACTGTGGCCACAATTAATCCACCATACATCGTGAGTCCGCTGAAAGATAAAAGAGTTCCAATGGGATCCACTTCAAACTCATGCAAATTCTCCAGATTATGGAAAATTTTAGCTCCAATTATTCCGCTAATCGCTGCAATGATGGTAATATTTGAAACCAGTTCATAAGGATGAACTTCTACAACTTCAGTAACAGGCTCTGGTAACTTCAACTTTTCAAATTCACGATACTGCATAAAAGCCATCACACCACCAATAAGCAATCCGCCTAAAAAAATTCCTTCTAAAGAAAGTAAAATCCCTTGAGTATCCTGAACAAATAAGTCATAATTTAAAAATGCATAACTCAATTTATATCCCAAGACAAAGCCAATCAAAAAAGATGAAATTAATTCTCCTTTCGATGCTGGCTTCCCTTTTACAACTTTTTTCGTAAAAGAATAAATCAAACCTTCCTTCTCCTTCCTTTTCATTTCCAATTGAAGCGTAAAAGCTGCAACAAGAAATGCGATCGCCATCATAAATCCAAAACTTTGAATGGGGAGTGGAATATTAATTCCAAAGAGATCAAGAATCAGGTCGGAGATGGTAGGATACATAGTTAATTAAATTCGAATTGGAGTTACACTAAAACGGGGATTGCATTTGCAAGTCCAGACGAAGAGAACTCTCCCAACTCACAATCGATCACTTTATTTACACAATTTTCATCATAAGGGTATTCCACTCGAATATAGTTTGAAGTATATCCATGCATCACGCCGTTATTATTTTCATGTTCAAACAAAACGGGGTAACGATTTCCAATTTGCTGAACAGTAAAATCATGAAGCTTCTTGGCAGATAAACTTCGTAGTTTTTTATTTCTTTCCTTTCGCACATTCATCGGCACCACCTGTTCCATCGATTTAGCTAAGGTATTATTTCTTTCAGAATAGGTGAACACATGGAAATAGCTCACTGGTAAATCCATCAAAAAATTAAATGTCTCCATAAAGTGCTCTTCTGTCTCACCTGGAAAACCAACAATCACATCCACACCAATAGAAGCATGTGGCATCAACTTCTTAATGAGATTAACTTTGTCCGCATACAAACTACTTTTGTAGCGTCTTCGCATCCATCCTAAAATTTCATCTGAACCACTTTGCAATGGAATATGAAAATGCGGCATCCATTTTTCGGAAGCCGCTACTAATTCAATCACTTCTTTAGAAAGTAAATTAGGTTCAATGGAAGAAATTCTAATTCTTTTCAATCCTTCAATTTGATCGAGGGCAACTGCCAAATCAAAGAAATGATATTCATGATTATCTTGCCCATCAATAATTCCAAAATCGCCCAGATTCACACCTGTCAATACGATTTCCTGAATTCCGGCTGCTACCAAATCTTTCGCTTGCCCAACAACATTATCAATAGTATTGCTTCGCGATTTTCCGCGCGCCAATGGAATGGTGCAAAAAGAACAATTGTAATCACAGCCGTCCTGTACTTTTAAAAATGCTCTTGTTCTTTCTTCGCTATCTGACCATGCACTTACAAACGTATTAGCATCGGATACTTCACATGCCATTACTTGGGCTTTCTCTTGTTTCTCTAATCCAGAAAGAAAATTCAATACGTTGAATTTTTCGGTTGCACCTAAAACTAAGTCCACACCTGGAATAGTTGCAATTTCATTCGGTTTGAGCTGAGCATAACAACCAACAATAATAATTTTAGCTTCTTGATTGGCAGCCATGGCACGATTCACAATCGTTCTACATTCGCGATCGGCATTTTCTGTAACAGAACACGTATTTACAATGTAAACGTCCGCTGGCTGAGGAAACTCCACACTACTCCACCCTGCAGCTCTAAACTGACGGGAAATGGTTGAAGTCTCCGAAAAATTCAACTTGCACCCCAAGGTATGGAAGGCCACCTTTTTCATTCGGGTGCAAAGATAATGAATAAGGCTTTTATGTGCTTCTGTTGAATAAAATCAATACGACCCTCGTATTAATCATTTTTAATAGCACAATCCTATTATTTTTGCCCTATTATGATCCATCGTCTCTTCTCTGTATTGTGTTTCATTTTTCTCCTATCGGCTTGCTCTGAATTGGACAAGAAGAAGTCTAACCTTCAAGTATTCAGGTACAATGAATCTTCTGGAATCACTTCACTTGATCCGGCTTACACCAGTAACCAAGCAAATATTTGGGCGTGCAACCAGCTTTTCAATGGATTGCTTCAGTTAAATGACAAACTCATTCCTCAGCCTTGCATTGCTACACATTGGAAAATTAGTGAAGATGGAAAGTTATATACCTTTTATTTAAGAAAAGATGTTTCTTTTCATAAAGATGCATCCCTACCTAATAATAGAATGGTTACTGCCCATGATTTTGTATACAGCTTCAATCGAATTTGCTCTGAAAAACTAGCTTCGCCAGGAAGTTGGGTTTTTCAATCAGTGCTTAAAGATGATAGTGGACAGACCATCGGATTCAAAGCTGAAAACGATTCTGTTTTTACCATTCAATTGCATCAAACTTTTCCTCCACTATTGGGCTTGCTTGCTTCATCTTATTGTGCAGTGGTCCCAAAAGAATCGGTTGAGTATTATGGGAAAGATTTCCGAAAACATCCTGTGGGAACTGGACCTTTTATTTTTCATGAGTGGATTGATCGAACTGCTTTAATACTTCATAAAAATCCTAACTACTTCGAAAAAAGTACAGATGGGAAAACATTACCTTTTCTGGATGCAATCGTCGTTAGTTTTATAAGTGACAAACAAACTGCTTTTTTAGAATTTGTAAAGGGGAAACTAGATTTTATTTCAGGGCTTGATGCTAGTTACAAAGATGATTTGCTTACGAACGAAGGAATGCTTCGACCCAAGTACAAAGGAAGATTCAAGTTAGAAACATCTCCTTACTTAAACACAGAATACCTCGGAATTTTGATGGACGATCAGCAACCTTTGATGAAATCCAATCCACTTATTGATATACGAATTCGCAAAGCGATCAACTATGGATTTGACCGAGCCAAAATGATCAAATACTTAAGGAATGGAATGGCTACTCCAGGCACAGGAGGTATTGTTCCAATTGGTGTTCCTGGATTTGATAGTATATGTGTTGATGGGTATAATTATCAACCTAATTTATCAGCGAAACTATTAGCTGAGGCGGGATATCCTGGAGGAAAAGGACTACCAGTGATTGCGATGAGTACTACGCATGCTTACCAAGACCTTTGTGAATACATGCAAGGTCAATTGGCCGATATTGGCATCAAAATAAAATTAGACATCAATCAAGCAGCGCAGCATCGACAGATGGTTGCAAAACAACAACTCGCGTTTTTCAGAGGATCATGGATTGCAGATTATGCAGATGCAGAAAATTATTTGTCTTTATTCCGTTCAACAAACAAAGCGCCTTTAGGTCCCAACTATACACATTTTGTTTCTAACACATTTGATGCATTATACAATGAATCGATGCAAACAACAAATGACTCTATTCGATTTGAACTTTTCAAAAAGATGGATGCTGAGATGATGCAACAATCGCCCGTCATTATTCTTTACTACGATAAAGTAATTCGATTATCCGGAAACAATATTCAAGGATTAGGAATTAATCCGATGAATCTATTGCAGCTTAAATCGGTAAAAAAACAAAACTAATCTTTCCAATCTGCAATAAACAGATTTGTTTCACGCGTACCATTATTATTTCGGTTTGAGGAAAAAATAAGTTGTTTGCCATTTGGAGAAAACATGGGAAAAGCATCAAACATAGAATCAAAAGTTATCTGTTGAAGATTCTTTCCATCGACATTTACCATCCACAGATTAAAAGGCAATCCTCTTTTTGATGGGTGATTAGAGGAGAAAATAATTTTTTCGCCAGAGGAATGAAAGTAAGGAGCCCAACTTGCATTCGGGAGATCTGTAATTTTTCTAAGTTCAGATCCATCCACATTACAAACGTATAATTCCATATGCGTTGGTTGAACCAAGTTCTCAGCGAGTAGGTCTTTATAATTCTTTATTTCTTCTTCTGTTTTTGGACGAGACGAGCGGAAAATTAATTTTTTACTATCTGGAGAAAAGAACGCACCACCATCATATCCTAATTCAGTTGTAATTTGCTTTACATTACTCCCATCTATATTCATGGTATATAATTCCAAATCACCGCTACGGATGCTTGTAAAAACAATAGATTTTCCATCTGGAGAAACAGTTGCTTCTGCATCGTACCCTGGACCTTCTACAAGCTTCTTAATGATCTTTCCTTCAAGATCACTCACATAAATATCAAAGTCTGGATAAATAGCCCAAACATATTTTCCATCTTCTCTTTTTTCTGGCGCCGGTGGGCAAGCATCATTCCCTTCATGCGTTGATGCATAAAGGATCTGCTTATTATCGGGCATAAAATAGGAGCATGTAGTTCGACCTCGCCCTGTTGAAATTAACTGTGGAGCACCTGGCTTCATATTTCCAGCTGACAAATCGAAATAATAAATTTGGTCGCATTTAGTTCCCCAATTACTATTATTGGCTTGAAAAGTGATTGCTTTTCCATCAAAACTAAAATAAGCTTCGGCATTATCACCACCAAAGGTTAATTGTCGAACATTGGAAAGATATTTTTCCTCTCCTTTATATAGAAGTGTTGTTGTATTAAATTCTGGTCCTTTAGGGGGCGCTTGAGCATTCACATTAGCACTCAAAAACAATACGTTAGCTGCAATTATGATTAAATTTTTAACTTTTTTCATTTAGGGCGAAAATACTTATTACAAAGACGCGAATTCGTCATGTTCATGTAAAAAACTCTGAAATTGATAATTATCAGGCATTATTCTTGCATAGAGAAACAATAATTACTATATTTGAGTAATAATAAAAGTCAGCACAATATCTAAAATAAATTTTCGTTTAAATCGATAACCCCTCATTCACAAAAAAAACAATTAGCCTATAGGTCGAAATCTTTACACTTAATCAATTGTAATTCTAACAATTTAATCACCTTGAAAAAGGGGAGGAACTATGTGTAAAGACCCAAGAAACGACCAAGAACTCGTATCAGAATTTCTTAGAGGAAATGAAGATACATTACAAGAACTAATTGTCAGACACGAGCGTAAGATTTTCACCAGCATCTATTTACTGGTAAAAGACCGTGATTTGGCGAATGACATTTTCCAAGAAACCTTTATTAAGGTTATTAAAACCCTCCGATCTGGAAATTATAACGAAGAAGGAAAATTTCTTTCTTGGGTACTTCGCATAAGTCACAATTTAGTGATTGATCACTTTAGAAGTTTGAAGAGGATGCCGATGGTTTATGATACGGATGAATATTCTGTGTTTGATACTCTTCCGTTGGAGGATACAAACATAGAAGACAAAATGATTGCCGAACAAATTCAAACTACCGTGCGCGCTTTGATAGAACAGCTTCCCTATGATCAAAGAGAAGTAGTTATTATGCGTCATTTTGCCAACATGAGTTTCAAAGAGATTGCTGATGCTACTGGCGTGAGTATCAACACTTCACTTGGTCGTATGCGTTATGCTCTGATCAATCTTCGAAAATTAATACAAGAAAAGCAACTTGTATTAAGTATGTAAACAATACCGAGAATAAATTTACGTTAAAGGCTTGTTAAATCTTAACAGAGCCTATGAACGAAACTATTACTCTAAATCATTTAGTTCTTTACTTGTACAATGAAACCGAATTAACCGAATCAGTAATGGTTCAAAAGGCCATTGATCATGATGAAGAAATTGCCGAAGAATTTTACTCGATGGCAGCAGCTAGGGATCTGATCGATCACAGTTTAATGCATGCCTCCAAGTCTAGTATTAATTCTATCCTCAGTTATGCTATGCTGACGGCACCACTTCACAAAAAGGCAACCGCCTAAGAAGTAAAGACGAATTAAAGCCGCTTGTAATATATTTACAGGCGGCTTTATCTATTATGACCAAGAAGGAACGGTATCAATATTTCATCGACTATTTTCTAAAACATCGTCCGGATGCAGAAACGGAATTAAGGTACAACGATCCTTATGAACTTTTAGTGGCTGTCATTTTATCTGCTCAATGCACCGACAAACGAGTCAATTTAGTTACCCCTACTTTATTTAAAGAATTTCCAACCGTTGAACATTTAGCCAGTGCGAACAGCGATGAAATTTTTCCATTTATTAAAAGCATTAGTTACCCGAACAACAAAGCAAAACATCTTGCTGGAATGGCAAAAATGCTTGTAAATAATTTCAAAAGCGAAGTACCATCCACAATTGAAGAATTAACTCAATTGCCAGGAGTGGGAAGGAAAACGGCAAACGTAATTGCATCTGTAGTATACAATCAACCTACCATGGCAGTTGACACGCATGTTTTTAGAGTTTCGGCTCGAATTGGTCTTACGACAAATGCAAAGACACCTTTGGCTACCGAAAAACAATTACTTAAACATCTCCCTGAGGAAGTCGTTCCATTGGCCCATCATTGGCTTATTTTACACGGAAGGTATGTTTGCGTTGCGATTAAACCAAAATGCAATGAATGTGGACTACAAAACATTTGCAATTACTATAAATCCATTTTAAACAAAAGAAAAAAATCATTACCTAAATGATTAAAACAAAGTGAAAAATTAAGTTTTACTAAGGATTAAATGATATTAAAGATTGGTTAATTGATAATTGATAACCGATAATTATATAATTGAAAATTCTGCTGATAGAAAAAAAGAAGATTCAGCAACAAGATTCTTCCTCTAGTAAGTTAAATTCTAGTAGCCATCAGCAAATTCAAATCACGAAATGGAAGCCTACAATAATCGGCTACAAATTTATTCGTGACTGTTCCTCGATACAAATAAGCGGCAGAACGAACATGTGGATCTTTCCATAAGATCGCATCCATCCCACCTTCTTCTCCCATATTTAAAAGTATAGGTGTAAAAATATTACTCAGCGCATACGAAGCAGTACGCGGAACTCTACTTGCAATGTTGGGAACACAATAATGCGTTACACCATGTTTTTTAAATACAGGATCAGAGTGATTGGTTACTTCCGATGTTTCAAAACATCCACCTTGATCGATACTCACATCAATAATCACTGCACCAGAACTCATTTCAGTTACCATTTCTTCTGTTACGATTACTGGTGATCTTCCCTCCTTAGAAAGAATAGCGCCAATAGCAACATCACAAGTGCGAAGTGCTTTAAGTAGAATATTCGGATTCATTGTAGAAGTATAAACTCTCGAACCCAAATTTCTTTGTATTCTTCTTAACTTATAAATGGAAGTATCGAAAATTTTTACGTTCGCTCCCAACCCAAAAGCTGCACGAGCAGCATACTCACTCACTGTACCAGCTCCAATGATTACCACTTCCGTTGGCGGAACTCCAGGCACTCCGCCCAACAATTGACCTTTTCCACCTGAAGCCGAGCTCATCAATTCCGATGCGATTAAAATAGCAGCGCTTCCCACAATTTCACTCATCGCTTGTATCACAGGATAAACCGAAGTTTCATCTTTCAAATACTCATAAGCCAATGCAGTAATTTTCTTATTGCTCAATTTCTGAACATACCCTTCTGCTTGCATTCCAATTTGCAGAATTGACATCAAGGTTTGCTTATCTTTAAAATACTCCAGCTCTGCTAAAGAAGGAGGAGCCACTTTCAAAATTAAATCGGCTTTATAAACATCTTCTGCTGTATATGCAATTTGCGCTCCTGATTCAGAATAATCCGAATCTGTAAAATTTGCACTCTTACCAGCACCCGTTTCAATTAAAACACGATGTCCGTTACTGACAAGCAATCCGACTGCTGAAGGCACCAATGGAATTCGATGTTCTTGAAAAGTAATTTCCTTCGGAATCCCAATAAATAAATCTTGTCGCATTTTACTCACCTCTAAAACACTTTCTTGCGGCAGTAAAATCCCTTGTTGAGCAATGGATGACATTCCATGTATACCTCTAGTCATATTCACATTTTATTTCACGCTTGGAGTCGGCAAAACTTATATAAAGATCTACTTTTTTTAGATTCAATAAATCTTCCACCTTTTCCGGCCATTCAATTAAGCAAAAATAGTTAGTGTATAGATACTGTTCGTACCCTAAATCATAAGCTTCTTCCTCACTTTTCAACCGATAGAAATCGAAATGATAAACAGGCTCCCCTTGACTCGCTTTGTACTCATTCACAATTGAAAAGGTCGGACTTAGCACCTCATCGGCTACTCCCAATTGTCGACAAATAGCTTTAATAAAGGTGGTTTTACCTGCACCTAGGTCGCCGTAAAAACAAAGTACACGGTGATCTCCAATGAACTCCAATAGTTCTTTGGCAATGGCATCCAGGTCATTCAACTCCGTAGCATCCCACTGTTTTTTCATGCCTTGCTTTGCAATGTGATCACGGGGATAATCATTTCCTCGGGCGAAATTCCGCCATGCTGGAAAGTATCCTTATAAAAATTGGCGTAGTAATTAAAGTTGTTTGGGTAGGCGAAAAACTTATCTCCCTTTACAAAAACATACGCCGTACTCACATTCACTTTCGGCAAAAAAGCATCCGTTGGATTTCTGATTTCCAACACATCCTTTTTTTCATAGTTTAAATTTTTTCCCAACTTGTAACGCAAATTTGTGTTTGTGTTTCTATCTCCAATAATCTTAGATGGATCCTTCACTCGAATGGTTCCATGATCGGTAGTGATAATTACTTTCGCTGGCTTCTCTGCAATTCTTTTTAAAGTTTCGAGAAGGGGAGAATGTTCAAACCATGAGCGTGTAATGGAACGATAGCCTTTTTCATCTTGAGCCAATTCCTTAATCACTTTCATATCGGTGCGAGCATGTGATAACATATCTACAAAATTGTAAACGATCACATTTAATTTATTCCGAAACATATTAGGCACTTGATCCACCAATGCTTTTCCTGCATCTAAATTTGTAA
>JANOPQ010000013.1:0-14622 GCA_031421935.1 Bacteroidota bacterium
TAACCATGTATACTCCTTACGGCGATAAAAATCAATTGGCTTGATGCAAATTTACCTCACCTTTGATTATGAGATTTACTTTGGTGATCGACCAGGATCGGTAGAGAAGTGCATTCTCGAACCTACTCGTATGTTGACAGAGATGGCCGACAAGCACGGTGTGAAACTTTGTCAATTCGTTGACATTGGATTTTTGTTGAAGATGGAATCAGAAATGATAAAACATCCATCGCTACAAAAAGATCATGCTGCACTTTGTGCTCAACTCGAAAAACTTTGGAAAACAGGACACGATTTACAATTGCATATTCATCCGCATTGGGAAGACAGTTACTACGACGGCAACCAATGGGTATGCAAAGTAGATCGGTATAAGCTGGATGATTTTTCGGATGCAGAAATTAAATCCATTTGCCAACGCTACAAATCTCGACTCGAAGCATTTACAGGTCCCAACGAAATTTATGCTTTTCGTGCTGGCGGTTGGTGTATCCAACCGTTTCCTCGTATCAAGAATGCATTATATGAAAACGGAATTCGTGTCGATAGCAGTGTATTTGCGAATGGACATTATGAATCGGATTTATATAAGTACGATTTTAGAGGTGCGCCCTTAAAAAGCAAATGGAAATTTTCGGACAATCCGAATGTGGAAGATCCCGAAGGAAACTTTTGGGAATTAGCCATCAGTTCCATTCACAACTCACCACTTTTTTATTGGAGATTATTTTTATTGGGCAGATTAAATCCATTCCAACACAAACCCTTGGGTGATGGAATTCCGGTCGCTGCGCCTGGTCAAAGACTAAAAATATTGAGTCACTGGACACATAACACGGTTTCGGTAGATGGATACAATGCGAGTTTATTGTGGAGAGCATTCAAACAACATCGAAGCGCAAAAAAAGAAGAGATGGTCGTGATAGGACATCCAAAAGCATTGAGTCGTTATGGATTAAAAGCACTCGAGCAATTCATCCTCGATAAAAAATCAGAAAATCAATTCACTACTTTTCGTGATCAAAAAAATAAATTCTTATGATTCGATTTTTGAAACGAAAGGAAATCGATGTATACAAATGGGATGAATGCATCGCACAAAGTAAAGATGCGCAGGCTTTTTATTTTTCTTGGTATTTAGATACTTGTTGCGAGGAATGGGGCGCTTTGGTAATGGGAAACTACGAAACCGTTTTTCCATTTGCTTATAAAAACAAATTAGGAATTGAATACATCCATCAAGCCTTTTTCATTCGACATTATGGAGTGATCTCCAAAAATGAAATAGATGAAAAAAAACGTATCGAATTTTTAAACGCCATTCCCGAAGAATACAAGTACCTCGACTTTTGTCTTCATGAAAACCATCAAGAAATTCCAGCTGATGCGAAATCAGAATCGAAGATTTATCAGAAACTATCCCTTAAGTATTCTCATGCTGAGATTCTAAAAGGATACAATGAAAATTTAGTACGAAATTTAAAAAAGGCTGAAAAGAAACACTTACAAATCCACAAAGACTTTCCACCTGAGTTATTAGTAGATTCCTTTAAAGAACATCAGAAAATTGCGGCCGAAAAATTTAGTGATTCCGATTACCAAACATTATTGAAACTCATGCAGACTTCGTCGCGCAATGCCATAGGAACCTGTTGGGCGGTTCAGGATCCGCAAAAAGCAATTCTAGCTGCCGCATTTTTCATCAAAACTGGAAATCGATATTTATACTTAAAAGGATTTTCGAGTCCGGAAGGAAGAAAACAAGGTGCCATGCATTTTCTTTTTGATCAATTTATTCGTGAAAATTCTTCGCAAGATATTGATTTAGATTTCGGAGGCTCATCGGTAAAAAGTATCGCCCAATTTTTCCAAAGTTTTGGAAGCGTTGATTGTGTATATTTACGACTTCAGATCAACCGGCTGCCCAAGGCGCTACGTTGGTTAAAGCGTTAAATATGTCGAGAATAGTATTAATTTCAGGATCAACAGGAGGACTTGGTTCCGCACTAGCCAGAAAAATGGCGAAAGCAGGCTATCGTCTCGCGATGCATTACTTTCAGCATGTTGAAGAAGCCAATGCATTACTAAAAGAACTTGGTGGAGAAGAAAACCATCATCAAATTTTTCAGGCCGATTTAAGAAACGAAGAAGATGTTATCAGCATGATGAATACCATCCGCAGAAACATGGGTTCTGTTGAAGTACTCGTCAACAATGCAGGTATTCCGTATAGCGGATTAAGTTGGAAACAAAGTTTAGAAAGTTGGCAAGAAATATTCAGCGTGAATACTACCGCTGCGTGGATGCTCAGCAAACATTGCATTCCACAGATGCGTACCTATGAAAAAGGACGTATCATTTATATTTCCTCTGTCGTTGCTCATCGACCTTTAGCGGGCACTTCTGCTTACGCCGCATCCAAAGCAGCATTGGAAGGACTCACACGCGCACAAGCCGTCGAATTAGCACACTTTAACATTACCGTGAATTGCATTGCACCCGGATACTTCGACGCAGGCATGATTCATTCGGTAGACGAACCGCAACAAGAAAAAATTAAAAGTGCAACACCCGCATCTCGACTAGGACATGCGGACGAATTAGCAGCGGCAACTTTGTATTTATGCAGTGAAGAAGCTGCATTTACCACAGGACAAATTATACACATTAACGGAGGCTTATACATCTAAAATTATGGTTCATTTATTAAGCGAAGGAAATTCCATCATCAACCAATTTATTGCTGAACTCAGAAATGTAGAAGTGCAAAAAGATCGGATGCGCTTTCGACGAAATTTAGAGCGCATCGGAGAAATTGCTGCTTTAGAAATATCTAAAAAACTTCCGTATCATATGGTGGAAGTAGTTACTCCATTAGGAATTGCTAATATTTCACTGATGTCAGAACAACCCATTGTTGGAACCATTTTAAGAGCGGGATTACCATTACATCAAGGCATCTTAAATTATTTTGATCATGCCGACAATGCATTTATTTCTGCTTATAGAAAACATCATAAAGATGGATCGTTTGATATTCATTTAGATTATATCAGCAGTCCACCTATGGTGAATCGTATATTAATTCTTGCTGATCCCATGTTAGCCACAGGGTCCTCCATGGTGACCACTTATCGTGCAATTATAGAGAAAGGAAAACCAAAGCACACACATATTGTTGCTGCAGTAGCAAGTACACAAGGGGTAGAGTATGTAAAAAAACACATGCCCGCTGAAGTAGATATTTGGGTGGGTGTGGTGGATGATGAGTTAACCGCACAAGCTTATATTGTTCCCGGATTAGGTGATGCTGGGGATTTGGCTTATGGCGAGAAAGAATAATGGGCATCTCTCAAAACTCCGGATACTTCGTTTTGCAAAAATTTTCAAATCCTCATTTACGCTTGGTAAACTCCGGTATTGAAAATTTTTACAGGCATCATCTGCGTGGTTTTGAGAGTTGCCCAAATATTACATCATCACTTTTCAAATTAGTTTATAGAGATAGCCAAGAAGGAATAAATAGATGATTGAGTTTTGGAAAATCGTTCAAGTCATACTTTTAAGCAGCGTTAAATTCTTAGCGGGTCCCGCCTTTGCGTATTACAATAAGCAACATGAATTCACGCTTCCTGAATCGGTAATTTACTGTGTTATTGGAGGGATGTTAGGAGTGATTGTCTTTTCGTATCTCTCCAAACCCTTCTTTAAACTAGAGCATTGGCTCTTCAGAAAATTCAGAAGATGGAAACAGAAACCAAGAATTTTTTCAAAGCCCGAAGTAGATCTAGATGGGAATTTCATTGTGAATTACGAGTATGTTGACAAAGATGAAAAGCGAAAAGTATTCACTAAAAAAAATCGTCGCATCGTTCAAATCTGGAAAAAATATGGACTCATGGGAATCGCCATCGTCACGCCCATCTTCCTCTCCATTCCTATCGGAACCATCATTGCAAATAGTTTAGAAGAAAGAAAAAAGAAAATTCTACTGTACATGTTTTTTTCCATCCTTTTTTGGTCGGTAGCCATGATAACTGTATTTGAATTACTCCACGTAGCCAGTATAAAAGATTTACAAGAACAAGTTATTCCATGAGCCAAAAATACAGTCACCTCTTCTTCGATTTAGACCATACCTTATGGGATACCGATCGCAATGCGGAAGAAAGTTTGAGTGAAATATTTGAAGAGTTAAATCTCTCGCAAAAGGGTGTTCCCGACTTCGACACCTTTCATCTGCAATACAAGCAGCACAATGAGCGATTGTGGGGATTGTATTCGGACAACAAAGTGGGCAAAGATGCAGTTCGACTTCATCGCTTTGTACACACCTTGCAAGATTTCGATATTCATGATGATGCCATTGCCAGTTCCATTGCCGATGCCTTTGTCATGCGAACACCACACAAGCAATATTTAATTCCTGGAACTATTGAATTATTAGAAGCACTGCACACTAAATTTTCATTAAACATTATTACCAATGGATTCAAAGAAGCACAACATGTGAAGATGAATTCATCGGGGTTAATCAACTATTTCGACACCGTATTTGTCTCGGAAGAAGTAGGCGTACACAAACCAGATCCTAAAATTTTTCATCATGCTATGCAACATTCAGGAGCGAAAAAGATGGAAGATTGTATGATGATTGGTGATACTTTTCAAACCGATGTTTATGGAGCCTTAAATGCAGGAATGACGGCAGTACATTTTGCACCGCATGGGAAAGAAAAACATAATGCACCAGTGATTACAATTCGGAGTTTGATGGAGTTGTTGGAACACGTGTGATGTTAGATTTTAGATTTTAGATTTAGATGTTAGATGTTAGATGTTAGTTGTTAGTTGAATGTTAGCTGCTGGTTTCTTTGTTAAAGCCTAAAATATTATTTAGACCCCGCGCCCGCCGCGCCGCCGCCGCGTTCCCCGCGTTTAAACTGTCAGTTCTAATTGCACTTGTATTTCATTATTTTTCCTTGCATTTAATCCTTTTCAGTTACCAAAGAAAATATATAAACTCCTGATGCAATTTCATTCATCATTATTTCTTCCGTAAAATACCCACCATCTAATTAATTCTTTCAATTTTATTAAATTAATGACATAAAAAAAGCCTCCAATTTGGAGGCTCTTAAATATTTTGATTAACGATTTAATGCTTGTGGTTTGAATGATCTTTATCTTCTGCTTTCGCATCGGTGTGACCACCTTTTTGGCAGCAAGAAGATTTTCCAGCAGCTGACTTTTCGCTTTTCTCTTTATCAGAACAAGCTTTTGCATCTTTTGATTTTTTAGAGCAACAAGATGCTGCAGGTTTAGCAGCTGACTTTTCTTTTGTTACTTCACTTTGTGGAGCATCATTTACAATAGTAGCTTTTTCAGTTTGAACTGCAGTTTGTGCAAGGGCAGAGCTAAATGAACATACTGTTACAAAAGCGGCTGCAAGAAGGAATTTTTTCATATTTATCTTTGGATTATGTTTTTCTATACGCAATGATACGGCTTTTAGATACTATTTATTGCATTTTATGAAAGATTTTAATCAGTTCCGCCAGAAAATTCATAAAATATACAGAACATCTCTACATTTGGAGCATGACAACGAGGGAAAATATTCGAGTAGCTATTTCCGCTATTCGAGGTCAAATGCTGAGAACCGTTTTAACTATCCTCATTATTGCTTTCGGAATCATGGCTTTAGTGGGGATTTTAACCTCTATTGATGCACTTAAAGGATCCATCAGCAGTAGTTTTTCGAGCATGGGCTCCAACTCCTTCACCATTCGGAATTCGGGAATGAATATCCACATGGGAGGCAAATCAAAAAGAGCAAAAAGACATCCTAAAATCACTTATTATCAAGCAATTGAGTTTTCTGAACGATTCAAATACCCATCCCAAGTGTCGGTTTCTACCATGGCGGACCAGATTGGAGTTATTAAGTTTGAAAGCACGAAATCAAATCCCAACATCACCGTCATGGGTGTGGATGCCAATTACCTCGATGTTTCTGGATATACGTTGGCCTCAGGAAGAAACTTAACGGGACATGATTTAGAGGAAGGATTGCATGTATGTTTATTGGGAAAAGAATTGGTCGACAAACTTTTTAAAAAGACGAATCCCATCGACAAAATTGTGAGTGTTGGTCCGGCCAAATACAGAGTGGTAGGAACGCTCGCCGAAAAGGGATCCAGCATGGGATTTGGAGGCGATAAAGTTTGTTTGATTCCACTCTCTAATGCAAAACAAGATTATGGTTCTGACTACTCCACCTACTCCATCACGGTAAAATTGAAGCAGATTACCGACTTAGAACCAGCAACCGGTGAAGCCACCAGCATGATGAGAAATGTGCGTAAAGACCGAATCGGAGAGGAAAATAGTTTTGAAATTACGCAAAGTGATAGTTTAGCGGGAATGGTAATTGAGTCGATGAGTACGGTTACTTTGTCGGCCACCATTATTGGAATTATTACCCTTTTAGGCGCATCCATTGGCTTGATGAATATTATGCTAGTGAGTGTCACCGAAAGAACCAGAGAAATTGGAATTCGAAAATCATTAGGTGCTACTCGAAAAACCATTCGAAAACAATTTTTAACAGAAGCCGTAGTAATTTGTCAGCTAGGCGGAATAACTGGAGTTATTTTAGGTGTTCTCATTGGAAACTTAATTTCCATTGCCGTGGGGGGAGCCTTCATCATTCCATGGGATTGGATTCTTTTAGGAGTCAGTGTTTGTTTTGTAGTGGGATTAGCTGCAGGAATTTACCCGGCTATTAAAGCGTCGAATTTGGATCCGATAGAGGCTTTACGTTATGAATAAAGAATTTATTTGTAGGGCAGTTTTGAACTTTTAGCACTTAAATAACTACCTTTTAAACGCAGAGTTAGCAACGCTTAAGAAACGAGCGCAGCGGAATTACATTTCAGTGAAAAAAAATCTAGCAGCTAGAAGCCAGAAACTAGCAGCCAAACCATCTCGAAACCAATAGATTATAGACAAACAAAAACTTGATTGCCAAAAACAACCATTAACTCGAGAAAAAGGTTGCTCAAGTAACTGGATTTAGTATCTTTGCAGTCCTTAAAAAAAGGAAAAAAACCAGTTATAATGAAAAAAAATTATGAAACCGTAATCGTCCTTACTCCGGTATTACTGCAGGAGCAAGTTGATGAAGCGGTTGCTAAACATCGTAAATTCCTCACCGACAGCGGTGCCATAATTGTTCATGAGAACAATTGGGGATTACGCAAACTGGCTTACCCGATTCAAAAGAAGAACACAGGGTTCTACTTTTTATTTGAATTTCAAGCTGAACCTACCTTGGTAGCTAAGTTAGAAGTTGAATACAAGCGGGATGAGCGTATTATGCGTTTTCTTACCATTGCTCTAGACAAGCATGCTGTTGGTTACAACGAGAGAAAACGTAAAAACGCAACCCAAAAGAAACAAGAAGAAGCAGTAAGTTAAAAAAACCTAAACATGTCGACACATTCAAACGCTAGCGGAAACATCCGCTTTCTAAATCCACCGGCAGTGGAGGTAAACAAAAAGAAATACTGCCGCTTCAAGAAAATGGGCATCAAGTACATTGACTACAAGGATGCTACATTTTTAACTAAATTCGTAAATGAGCAAGGGAAATTACTTCCCCGCCGCCTTACAGGTACTTCTTTGAAGTTCCAACGTAAAGTGGGTCAAGCTGTAAAGCGTGCACGTCACCTGAGCTTGATGCCGTATGTAACTGATCTTTTAAAATAAGCTGAACCATGGAAATCATTCTCAAACAAGACGTTAAGAACCTTGGTTACACTGACGATATCGTAAAAGTTCGTAACGGGTACGGTCGTAATTACTTAATTCCAAACGGACTTGCAGTAATTGCCAACGAAACAAATCGCAAAGTACATGCTGAAGTAGTTAAGCAACGTGCTCACAAATTCAACAAGCTCCGCATGGATGCTGATAAATTAGCAGCCGCATTAGCAAGTGTTACACTTTCTATTGGTGCTAAGGTGGGTGAAAACGGAAAACTATTCGGTTCCATTACTTCACAACAAATTGTAGATAAACTCAAAAACATGGGTTATGAAATCGACAAAAAGAACGTGGTAATGCCTACAGATCATATCAAACAAACCGGCACTTACATTGCTGAAATTATCATTCTTCGCGACATTCGTGCGAAGTTAAGCTTCGACGTAGTTGAAGGATAATTCATGATAAATTAAAATGAAGACGGCAGAGGAGTTCTCTGCCTTCTTTGTTAAAAGTAATCTCAAATCAACAAACTTAAAATTTACTTCGTATGGCAAATACAGGAGATGTATCAGTAGGCACAGTTTTACGTTTTAATGGCGAACTATGTCAAGTAGTAGAATGGCAACATCGTACACCAGGCAACTTACGCGCCTTCTACCAAGGTAAAATGCGTAATCTTAAAACTGGCAAAACGCTTGAAAATCGTTTTCGCTCAGGAGAAGAAGTTGAAATTGCGAGAGTAGATTATAAGACCATGGAATATCTATACAGCGACGGCGAAAACCTGATCTGCATGGACCATGAAACGTATGAGCAAGTTCCTGTTCCTCAAGAATTATTTGGAAACTCTTTCAAGTTTTTAAAAGAAGGCATGGAAGTGAAAGTATCATTCGAAGCGGAAGAAGTAATTTTAGCGGAGCCTCCTACTTTTGTTGAGTTGGCGATCTCGTATTGCGAGCCAGGATTAAAAGGAGACACTGCTACCAACACCTTAAAGCCTGCAACGCTTGAAAACGGCGCTGTGGTGAACGTTCCACTCTTCGTGAATGATACAGACCGCGTGAAAGTAGATACACGCACAGGTGAGTACGTAGAGCGCGTGAAATAACCCCGATTGAGAAATCGTTAAACGATTACCAATCGGGGCAGGCCCATGATTTAAAATTGTAAAAACGATTACAAATCAGGGTCAATACCTAAACACAAATCCGCATTAACATATTCATGTTAATGCGGATTTTTTTGTATCCAACGCTTGACAAAAATGTGCGAGATTGATTGTGTGTTACGAATTTAATTTCTCAACGTTTGTGATGATGGAAATGATGTGCGACCCCTATGGGGTCGTGGTTAATATGTGGGGGATTATTTTTCTATTAAGGTGCGACCCCTACAGGGTCGTATTACAAATGAAAGTAATTATACTCTTTTCGTTTGTAAACTTGGAATTGATGTGCTACCCCAACGAAGTCGGGTTAAAAATGATGCGATATATTTCAATAAACATTCGAACCCGTCGGGATCGTGTCACAAATGAATTTTCTCAATCGTCGTGATTATCTCCTCCTATGCTGTAATAATTATTCTCTTCGTCTTCGCTTCCTATCTCTTCCTGTACATCATCTAATTCAGATCCTGGGACATCTAAGTTCTTTCCAGGATCTCCGTCATCCTCGTCTTCTTCATCTTGAATTTCATCACTTTCAACATCTGACTTTTTCTTGGAAATGTCCTCTGGATTAATTTCCATTTCTTCTTTTGATTGAATATAAATATCTTCCTCTTTTGGATACGGTGGGTATCCTAAAAAATTCATTTTATCCTTATTTTCGCTCTCTTTCATATCATTTAGATTTATTTAAACTGTATGAGGATGAAATTTATGAGGAGCAAAATGATCTCTTACAAATGAATGCTCTTGATGCACGGTCATCTTATCCGCTTGTTTCACTTCAATTTTTATTTTTGTAAAAAGATGATCTTCTTTCAATATATTAAATAGTTCCACCTTTGCATCAGTAGGACCAAACAGGAGTACTTCATCATAGTTTCTGATGACAGCTCCCAATTTTTTATAATACTCTGCGTGCTTTTGTTGCTCTTTATTATGCATCAGGTTCTCTCCTTTGCTTAAACTAAGTCCTCGGTCCAGCGCATTAAAATCAGATTCAACAATTCTTGTTTTAATTTTTGTTTCAAATTCCATTAAATGGGCGATTGAATGGTTCATCCAAATACCTAATCTTTTTGTTGGGGTCATGTTTTGCTATATTTTAATTGTAAATGTTTTAGAAATTATTTTAATGGCTGATTTGAATTAGCAAAAGAGGCTATTAAATTATTCAAGGAATCCAAATACTCATTGATTTCTTCTTTATCAAAAACAGAATCGCTTTCATCAGAAGTACTAGTGGGTAATTCAGAAATGTATTTTGCTAATTCTGGATATGTCTCCTCAATATTCATAGTAACCTTTAGAATTTCATTATTAAGTTCATAGTTGGTTTTCATAAGTAATAAAAATTAGATGGAAACAAATCCATTTTTTTACTTTGCGGATGATACCATTCAGCGCCTAAAATGCTTCCTTTCTCCAATTTATCATCGTAAGAAGAAACATTTTTTTCTATTCAAATAACTTAGTTCCAGAGATTGAAACTCTTTAGATAGATTGACTTGTCAATGAATAGTACTACTTCAAAGATCCACACCAATCAAGGTAATCCTCTTACACAACTTTGAAAATAATTTACACGATTCACACATTTGATTGAGTATTAATTTATGAATAAAAATGTATTGCAAGTAGTTCATCGTTTTACAAAGTCTAAATAAATAACTATTTTTGTTTTGATGAAGGATGAATCGGATTAAAGCGCTGCTGCCCCACTTATTGCTTATTTTCAGAATATGCTTCCTTTAACAGTGGAAGAGGTTGAATTGGTAAGTTCAAAATTCCAACCACGATTGTATAGAAAGCGTCAATTCATTTTGCAGGAAGGAGATGTGTGCAATGTTTTTAACTTCGTAGTAATTGGTTGTTTGCGGATGTATAAGATCGACGAATCAGGTTCGACACATATTATTCAATTTGCAATCGAAAATTGGTGGATATCGGATATGGGAAGTTTTTACTCCATGAAACCATCGGAAATGTGCATTGAAGCGGTAGAGGACACAACAGTACTACAAATAAAGCACAATGATCTCCTTGAGCTTTATAAAAAGACTACAAAATTGGATCGTCTTTTTCGAATCTTAGTTGAAAAAAGCCTCATTGGAATGCAACAACGATTGTTACAAAATTTAAGTTCAGATGCAAGAGTACGCTATGAGTCATTTTTAAAGCAATATTCAACTTTAGCTAATAGAATACCGAATACTTATATTGCCTCCTATCTCGGAATAACCCCTGAATTTCTCAGTAAAATCCGAAACGAGCGAGTGAATCGTAAATAGTACCCTTAATCTAGATTAAGAGTATTTCCTAAACTATCTTATAAGTACTCGAAGCTTAACCTTCTGATCTTTGTCTTAGAAAATATTTAAAACTCTAAGAACAAAAAGATCATGAAAAATTCAAATTTAAAAGTAGCCGTAATTGGTTTAGGAAACATTGGAAAAGTTGTTGCGTCAAACCTTGTTAAAGGAAATCGCGAAGTCATTTTAGCCGATAGAGATTTTACAAAAGCAAAAAATCTAGCTGAGAAATTAGGCGCCTTTGCGAAACCATCTGAAATTGTTGATGCCATTAAAGCGGCTGACATTCTCGTGTTGGCAGTGTACTTTGCATCTATTAAAGAAATTTTTACACAATATGCAACTGAATTGCAAGGAAAAATTATTGTTGATCCTTCTAATCCCATTGCACCAGACGAAAACGGAGGATTCAAAAAGATCATCAGTCAGCATGAATCTTCTGGACAAATACTTTCTACTCTATTGCCTAAAAATGCAAAATTAGCAAAAGCCTTAGGAACTTTAGGTGCTGCATCTTTGGAACAAGAAGCCTTTGCTGATCCGAAGAAAGTACAATTCTATGCAACAGATGATAAGACCATCAATTCAGAAATCGAAACTTTAATTAAAGACAATGGCTTTGAGCCTGTCTATTTAGGAGGACTTGATCAATCAATAAACATAGAAGTGTTTGGTGAATTACATGAGTTTGGTGCCTTAGGAAAGACGATTACACTTCAAGAATCAACAGTAATAATTTAATCTAGAATAGCTAAACAAAAAAAAACAATTCTAAAAATAGAAAAAATGAGAACAATTAAAACAATAACTTTGGTATTAATTATTTCTGCAGTCCTATTTCAAGGCTGTCAACCAGCTTCAGATAACACTTCAAAAATATCAAATGATGAAATGGAAAGCCTAAAAAAATTGGCCCTACAAGTTGCTTCAGAAAACGATAGCACCACCGCACACCTAATCAAATTTGATCAATTGGACTTTGATGTTTTCAGTAATCAAAAGTGGGATCGGTTAAAAGAAAGTCATGCTCCCAATATAAAAGTATATTGGCCCGACGGTCATGTTACTGAAGGAATCGAAGTACATATTGAAGATCTAAAAAAACTATTTGTACATGCACCTGATACGCGTATAAAAGAACATCCCATTAAATTTGGATCCGGTAAATATACTTTAGTTACTGGTGTCTTTGAAGGTACATTTACAAAACCAATGCCCATCGGAGGAGGCAAATTTACTCAACCAACAGGGAAAGCATTTAAAATGCCTATGGCAACAGTGGGTCTTTGGGAAAATGGTGTCATGATTGAAGAACATCTCTTCTGGGACAATCAAACTTATGCAAAACAAATAGGTTTATAATAAATTATACTATTCGGAGAAGAGATTGTTCTTCTCCGAATTAATCAACACAAAAAATGGAACGTAAGCAATTTATTAAATCAGTAGCCATGGGAGCTATCGGAATTTCTACATTATCTGCCTTCAAAAAATTTACGGATGGATTGCCGGAGCAAGAGAAACTCATGCCTGTTTTATTTGTAGGACATGGATCGCCAATGAACGGAATACTGGATACCGAATTCAGTCGACGCTGGACTAAAATAGCAACGGAGATCCCTGAGCCATTAGCGGTGCTTGTTATATCTGCTCATTGGTTTACCAATGGAACTAAAATAACGGCAATGGATTTTCCAAAAACCATTCACGATTTTGGCGGCTTTCCGCAAGCACTATTTGATGTAAAATATCCTGCACCTGGTAATACGCTACTTGCAAAAGAAACAGTTGCTTTGATTAAATCGGCAAAAGTTGAACTAGATCATGATTGGGGATTAGATCATGGTACTTGGACCATTGTTCGTCATATGTATCCCAAAGCAAACATACCCGTTTTGCAATTAAGTATTGATTACACGAAAGGAGCACAATTCCATTATGATCTCGCCAAGGAATTGTATGCCTTGCGAAAAAAAGGGGTGTTGATTATGGGTAGTGGAAATTTGGTGCACAACCTCGGGATGGTAGATTGGAATAAATTGAATGAAGTCGATTTCGGTTTCGATTGGGCAATCAACATCAATAATAAATTTAAAGCCTTAATTTCAGATGGTAATCATAAATCTTTAATTAACTATAGAGAACTTGGTAAGGAAGCTTTGCTTGCCATTCCCACCCCTGAACACTATTTGCCATTAATGTATACATTGGGTTTAAAAGGGAGCAAGGACAATGTTTCATTTTTTAACGACAAAGCGGTGGCTGGTGCGATTACGATGACTTCTTTAAAATTAGGCTCATGAGAAAAGCAATGAAATATATTTATTTATTGATCTTTTTAATTTCAATTCACGTAAATAAAGGAGAAAAAATCAGAATGGAAACAATCAATTCAATTTCAAAAGACAGTTTAGCTTTAAAATATTTAATAAAAGAACCACAATTCAAATCTGAAAAAAGGAAAGCCATTATTCTTTTGCATGGTGTAGGTAGCAATGAAAATGATCTATTTAGTCTTGCAAAGCAATTACCAAAAGATTACTATATCATTTCACCACGCGGCAAATTTACACTTACAGAAGGAAGCTATGCTTGGTACCAAGTTGATTTCTCCTCTGGAAAACCTGTCTATAATAAAGAACAAGAGTTGCAAAGCAGAGAGACCATTCTACTATTTATAGAACAAATAAAAGAGAAGTATGATTTTGATGAAATCTATCTTGGCGGATTTAGTCAAGGCGCCATTATGAGCTGTAGTGTAGGTCTTTTATATCCGGAAAAAGTTAAAGGAGTTATTTGCTTAAGTGGGAGAATACTTCAAGAGATAAGAAGTGATGTTAAAAATAAAAATGAACTTCTCCAATTAAAAATATTTCTTGCACATGGAACTCAAGACGGCACCTTACCGATTGCATATGCCAGAGAAGCTAAAATTTATTTAGAACAATATCAAACAAATTTGAGCTATCACGAATATGAAATGGGGCATGAGATTAGTTCCGAAGTGATAAGAGAATTAAACATTTGGCTAGATAGCAATTAAAAATATTACAATAAAATAAAGAACAATCCATTTTTCAAAAAAACGAAATTACATTATCCGATAAAATCATGGAAATGATGTGCGACGCTGGCTGCTTATTATGTGGTGGATTCATTTTCTACAAATATTCGACCCCTACAGGGTCGGATTACGAATTAAAATAATTATTCTCAATCGTTCGTAATCATGGTAACAGTTTGCATCGCAGCTTGGTTTTGGATGGCGGAATATTTTCTACTGTGAAAAAAAGTAAACTTTCACTATACCTTTCATTTAGGCTCACTCAGGCAACCCTTCATATTAAGGCTAAATCGTTGATTATCCTT
>JANOPQ010000014.1:0-15465 GCA_031421935.1 Bacteroidota bacterium
GAAATACGACCACAAAAAATCGCCTCTCTGTAATTGAAGCTAATGACGTTGTTTTTGGTTAGAATAGGAAGATTATTTTTTAGAATGAGGTTGTGCAACGGCTACCACTGTTAGCTACCGTATTTTCTCATTTGCAAACATGACGGTCTGGGTACTTTTATTTCATTTTCAGTTTTAGTCAATAAACCTGTTTTTAAATCTCTTTTAAAAACAACAATATTTCCAGTCACTTGGTTTGCTACTAAAAGAAATCTACCAGTCGGGTCAATTGTGAAATTTCTCGGGTGATCACCATACGTCTGTTGATGCCCTATTAATTTAAGTCGTCCTTTGTTTTGGTCGATAGAAAAAATAGATATTGTATTTTCTTCAACCCATCGATTTGAAGCATATAAAAAAAGTCCATCAGGAGAAATATGAATGTCCGAACTTCCATAAGATTCTTGAATTTTAGAATAGGAAAATATTCTTTGTATAGAATCAAGTATTCCTTCGTTATAAGAATATACTGAAATCATTCCGCTAAGTTCTTCAATGCAATATGCAAATTTGCCACTAGGGCTAAAAGTAAAGTGTCTTGGTCCGCTTCCTAAAACGGAATTTACTAAATACTTGTCAACTGAAAGGAGAGGTTTTGAATTGGTTGAGTCAAATTTGAAGACTCGTATTTTGTCGGAACCAAGGTCGGGCAAAAATATGAAATCGTCTTTCGGTGAAAAAACAGTTGAGTGAATATGTGCTTTATCCTGTCGTGTTTTGTTAATGCTACTGTCAGCAAATTGGATGATTTGGGAATACGGATTTAAACTGCCGTCTTCATTGGCTGTAAAAACAGAGACATTCCCTTCAGTATAATTTCCATTTACAATAAACTTGTTGTTCTTGTAAACAGTTAAGTATACGGGATTTTCACCGCCACTCGGCTGTTTATTGATAAGTGATATTTTTCCGTTTATACTATCTATTTTGAACGCTGTGACACTTCCATCATTAGGTAATTTCGTGTCGGTGCAAGCATACAAGAAATGTCCATTTGGTGAAATTGTCAAGAACGAGGGATTAGTAATGTTTTCTGCATTACTGCTTAGTTTTAACTGTCCCGATTTTGAATTGAACTCGTAAACGTAAATACCAAGGTCTGGTTTCCCTTCAGTATATGTGCCAACAAACAAGAATGTCTTTGAGTTGTTTTGTCCATATGTTGTAGTCAATAAGTAAGTAAACAAAAAGGTCAATAATATTTTATAGGTCATTCATTGGTCTGTTTAATATGGAAGCTAACGGTTGGCTACTCGCTACATACACTATCCCGTTAGCTAATGCTCACGAGTCTCGTGACTAGCTGAGATTATTTAACCGGCATAGGTTTCACAACCGAATCTTTAACTGGCATTGGTTTCACCACCGAATCCTTAACGGGTCTTTCGATTCGAGGAGGAGTAAGTGGTAAGGGACTGTACTTGGCTTGATCTTCACTGAGGTGAGTGATTACTTCATCATACATAGCATGGAAATAGGCGGGTTCACTACGGTAAAAATCGAAACTCTTTTTGAAAAGTTCTTGCGTGATATTGTGTTTTGAAAATATATAATTATAAAGTCCAAATGAAACTGCTTTGAGGGAATCTTTCACCTCCACATTTAAAACCTGAATGGATGCTTCTGCTAAATGAATTTCGGCTAAGACTACAATCATGGTATCGCGTGAAATCACATCTGCAGGAACTTCCACTTGCTTCTTTGAGCAACCAAAGAAAAGAGATAACATTAAAACGATTCCGATTTTTTTCATTTTATCCTTTTCTATTAAATTTCAATCGCATTCCTATTTGTGATTCATCGAATACACCATCATTGTAAACTAAATGTCCATTCACAAATGTTTTAAGAATACTTGCACTAAATTCATGTCCTCCGAAAGGAGACCATCCACATTTATACAAAATATTAGAAGGTTTCACGGTGAATGGTCGATTCGTATCCACCAATACTAAATCAGCAAAATATCCTTCACGTATAAACCCTCGATCAGGAATCGCAAATAAAATGGCGGGAGCATGAGCCATTTTTTCGACTACTTTCTCAAGTGTAATCCATCCTTCTTGCACCGCATCCAACATAGCTAAATAAGCATGTTGTACTAACGGTCCACCCGAAGGACAATTAAAATAACTCTTCTCCTTCTCTTCCTTCGTATGGGGAGCATGATCGGTAGCAATGACGTCGATACGACCATCCACTACCGCTTTTCGAATTTCTTCTCGATCACTTTCCTTCTTCACGGCAGGATTCCATTTTATCCAATTCCCTTTTGTCAAATAGTCTTTATCTGTGAACCACAAATGATGAATACAAGCTTCGGCAGTAATCATCTTTTTTTCTAAGGGAATATTGTTGTCGAAAAGATGAGTTTCTTTTGCAGATGATATATGTAATACATGCAATCGAGTTCCATGCTTCTTCGCTAATTCAACAGCAAAAGATGACGATTTAAAACAAGCTTCATCATTTCGGATGATGGGATGTTGAGAGGGCGGAACTAAATCACCATAAGTTGCTCTTGCAGCTTCTAAATTGGCTTTGATCATCTGTTCATCCTCACAATGAGTCGCAATCAATAGCGGAGAACGCGAAAAAACAGATTCCAAGATACGCGCATCATCCACCAACATATCGCCAGTACTTGAACCCATGAATATTTTTATTCCGCAAACATTTTCAGCATTCGTTTTTAATACTTCCTCCAAATTAGTATTGGTAGTTCCCATGAAAAACGAATAATTTCCTAAGGAACATTCGGAAGCACGTTGATATTTTTCTTCTAACAACTTTTGCGTTGTTGCTTGCGGAACGGTGTTGGGCATTTCCATAAAGGAAGTAATTCCACCGGCTACAGCAGCCCTTGCTTCCGTATAAATTTCTCCTTTATGCGTGAGGCCGGGTTCGCGAAAATGCACTTGATCGTCGATCGCTCCAGGGACTAATAATTTTCCTTTAGCATCAATTTCCTTCACTGCACCTTGCGTTGCGATCTCCCCTCCTACTCTTTCAATTCGTTGTCCTTTAATTAACACATCGCCTTCGAAAGTTTTTCCTTCGTTTACGATAAGTGCATTTCGAATGATAGTAGTTGACATAGTACAGTTAATTAATAACGACGATAATTTTATTTATTTTGGAAGTTCTCCAACCATGTCCAATGGATTTACCCATTCATCAAACTGCTCGGAAGTAAGATAACCTAATTTAATAGCAGTAGCTTTTAAAGTTGAACCATCGCGATGTGCAGTTTGAGCAATCTCTGCTGCTTTATAATATCCAATATGGGGATTCAATGCTGTCACCAACATCAACGAATCATTTAAGTTACGATCAATATTTTCTTTGATGGGTGCAATCCCTTTCGCACATTTTTCATTGAATGAATTACAAACATCACCAATCAATCGTGCTGAATGCAGAAAATTATAAATCATCATGGGCTTAAAAACATTCAATTCAAAATGTCCACTTGCACCTCCAATATTGATGGCAACATCATTCCCCAACACTTGCGCAGCTACCATCGTCATGGCTTCGCATTGCGTTGGATTCACTTTGCCGGGCATGATAGAAGAACCGGGTTCGTTATCGGGAATAAATAATTCACCGATTCCACAGCGTGGACCAGAAGCTAGCAAACGAATATCATTTGCAATTTTCATTAAACTAACCGCCACCGTTTTTAATGCACCGTGTGCTTCCACGATAGCATCGTGTGCTGCCAATGCTTCAAATTTATTTTCAGCGGTGATGAAGGGAAGTCCTGTCAGCTTCGCAATATTTTTTGCAACGTTCTCTGAATATCCTTTTGGCGTATTAATTCCAGTTCCAACAGCGGTACCACCCAATGCTAATTCCGACAAATGAGGAAGGATGTGATTGATGGCGCGTAAGCCATGATCGAGTTGAGAAACGTATCCGCTGATTTCTTGTCCGAGGGTAAGTGGAGTTGCATCCATTAAATGCGTGCGACCAATCTTTACAATTTGCATGTACTCCTTGGCTTTCGCATCTAATGTATCACGCAAACTTCGTAAAGCCGGAACCGTTAGTTCCATTAAAATTTGATAGGCTGAGATGTGCATCGCTGTCGGAAAAGTATCATTCGATGATTGCGATTTATTCACATCGTCATTGGGGTGGACTGCTTTCTTCTCATCGAGTAAAGCGCCTCCACTTAATACATGAGCGCGGTATGCAATCACTTCATTCACGTTCATGTTGCTTTGGGTACCGGAACCGGTTTGCCAAACAACGAGTGGGAATTGGTCGGCCCATTGACCTGCCAAAATCTCATCACAAACTTTTGAGATGAGATCACATTTTTCGGGAGTTAAAATTCCAGCCTCCATATTGGTGATAGCAGCGGCCTTTTTCAAATATACAAATGCACGAATTATTTCCTTCGGCATTTGGTTGATGTCTTGAGCGATTTTAAAGTTTTCGATGGAGCGTTGTGTTTGAGCACCCCAATAAACGTGAGCAGGTACTTCTACCGTACCCATCGTATCTTTTTCAATTCTAATTTTTGACATGTTTGGTAATTTTAACACTAGAGGCACTAGAGAACACTAAAGTGCACAATAGAATTTCTATAAATTAAATAAGGTTTATATTGGTTCTTTTACTTCGCTACTATACTCCATCAAATAGGCTTTAATGAATTCATCAATTTCACCATCGAGGACGGCTTGTGTGTCGGAGGTTTCGTAGTCGGTGCGATTATCTTTTACTAGTTTGTAAGGATGTAAAACATAAGAACGAATTTGACTTCCCCACTCAATTTTTTTCTTGGTTGATTCGGTTGCGGCTTTTGCTTCATCGCGTTTACGAACTTCCAATTCATAGAGCTGCGACTTCAACATTTTCATAGCGCGTTCTTTATTTCCGCCTTGCGTACGTTCAACTTGGCATACCACCACAATTCCAGTTGGATGATGAGTTAGCTGCACTTTCGTTTCTACTTTATTTACGTTTTGTCCGCCGGCTCCACCTGAGCGTGATGTTTGAATACTGATATCGGCATCTTTAATTTCGATGTTGATGTCATCATCAATCATGGGGTAAGCAAAAACCGAAGCGAAAGATGTATGTCGACGCGCGTTTGAATCGAACGGAGAGATGCGCACCAAACGATGTACGCCATTCTCACTTTTCAAATAACCATATGCATAATCGCCTTCAATTTCGTAGGTAGCGGATTTAATTCCTGCACCATCGCCATCCAAATAATCGATCTCAGTAATTTTATATTTGTGACGTTCGGCCCATCTTAGGTACATTCGCAACAACATGGAAGACCAATCTTGACTTTCTGTTCCTCCTGCACCGGAGTTCACGGTGAGTACAGCGCTAAAGCGATCTTCTTCACCACTCAACATATTTTTAAACTCAAGATCCTCGACTTTCTTTCCTGTTTCTATAAACAGCGTATCCACTTCCTGTTCGGTTGCTTCACCTGCTTTTTGAAAATCAAAAAGAACAGAAAGATCCTCTACTGCACTTTGAACCTCAGTAAAGGCGTTGGTCCAGTACTTCTTCTGATTAATCTTTTTTAGGATTTGTTCGGCTCGCTTAGGGTCTTCCCAAAAATCGGGGGCGTGCGTAAGTTGCTCTTCTTGAGCGATTTGTTGTAATCGACGATCGACGTCAAAGATGCCTCCTCAGAGCATCGACACGATCGGAAAGTTCTTTTAATTGCTCTATAAACATAATGATGCAAAGATAATAAGCTAAATGGGAATTGGATGTCATTTCATTGGAAATCGATTCAACATGATTAAAAATCAGCTTTATCAAATGAAAAAATCATCAATAAAAAACAACATTATATCGCTACTCAGCCTTTAAGATATCCCAAACCAAATCCGATTCATAACCGCGAGAAATTGCATATTGAGCGAGTTTATACATTCGCTTCATCGGATTTTTTTCCTTTTCTTCTCGCGAACGTTTAGCAATCACTTTTTCCAACTTAATTATATAATCCTTTTCGTTAATGGACGAAAGTCCTTTTCGCATGCAATAATCAGAAACTTTTTTTTGCTTTAGAGCAGATTTTATTTTGATTTTTCCCCAGCCTAATTGTCGAAATTTCCCACCAGCAAAAGCAATTGCAAAACGTTCTTCGTTTAAAAAATTGTCGCCAATCAATCTAGAAATTAAAAGTTCAACATCTTTAGAATACAAACCGTACTCATACAACTTATCGCGAACTTCTTGTTGACTTCTTTCCTGATATGCACACCATCGCGCTATTTTCAACCAAGCAATTTCAGGAGTATAATTCTTCTTTTGTTTTTCAATCTCGTCCATCTTATAACATTTATAAATATTTAATAGTCAAAATAACCATAATTTTTTTTAATAAATTTATTTCCAATATTAATGACTAGTATTGAATTATATATTACACAAATAAAGGTGACCTAGTCAACTGGATATCTGCAATACAAATTTTAGTTTTTTAATTATGATTTTAGTCCTATTTTACTTGTTACTTTCTTTTACGTGAAAAGAAAGTAACCAAAGAAAGCACGCCACCCAACACCAACCAATTTTTGCGGTTTCTGCTTTCTACTTTCTTTCGCAACCACTGAACATTCTTTTGTGCTATCTCATTACTTCATCAGTTCAGCAAAAATCGGTCGCGCTGTTGCCTGGACGACCTCCGCGCTGTTCCAAACGATATTACTGTTTATTAAAATTTATTGCACGAAAAATGTTCCCTTTTGTGTTTAATTAATTGGACTACCTATTATTTTCAATTGATCTTACAACGGAATTGCTTCAATCAATTTACGGGTGTATTCTGATTTAGGGTTATTATATACTTCGTTTGCATCACCCATTTCTTCAATACGCCCTTTGTTCATCACCATCATACGATCACTCATAAAACGAACTACAGATAAATCATGTGAAATAAAAATATAAGTTAATCCTTTTTCTTCTTTAAGTTCATTCAACAAATTAAGGACTTGCGCTTGTACGGAAACATCCAACGCTGAAACTGATTCATCACAAATAATAAAATCTGGATTCAAGGAAAGTGCGCGTGCGATACAAATTCGCTGACGTTGTCCTCCTGAGAATTGATGCGGGTATCGATGATAGTGTTCTTCCTTCAATCCAACCTTCGTCAACAACTGAAGTACAATTTCTTTTCGCTCTTTATCATTGGAATAAAGTTGGTGTACTGTCATGGGCTCTTGAATTGCGGTGCCGGCAGTGAGTCGGGGGTTTAAAGAAGAATAGGGATCTTGAAAAATGAGTTGCATTTGCTTTCTAAACAACCTTAATTTTACAGCATCCAAAGAACGGATATCCGTACCGTTATACAATAATTCTCCACCGGTTGGTTCTACTAATCGGAGAATACTTCTGCCGAGTGTTGTTTTACCACAACCCGACTCGCCTACTAGACCCAACGTTTCACCTGGATACACATCAAAGCTCACTTCGTCAACAGCCTTTACTTCACCGGTTACTTTACCGAATAGTCCTTTTTTGATGGGAAAATAAGTTTGCAAATTGCGAACACTTAATAGGGGTGTTTTCGATTTCAGTTCTTGTATTTTATATTCGCGCGTGCCATCCTCCACTTTTAACCGAGCCAACACATCATTCACGGATTCTCCTGTTTCATGATAATTACCTGTTGCATCTATTCTCATAAAATCGCCAATAACAGGAAGGCGTTTCATTGAAATATTTTTTGCAGGTCGGCAAGCGAGTAAACCTTTTGTGTAGGGATGCTTGGGATTATCAAAAATTTCAGCTACACTTCCTTGTTCAACGGCCTTCCCTTTATACATCACTAACACTTTATTTGCGATGCGGGAAATAACGCCGAGGTCGTGAGTAATAAAAATCATTCCCATCCCAGTTTCCTCTTGCAATTCCTTTAGCAATTCCAGTATGGTGGCTTGGACGGTTACATCTAAGGCTGTGGTTGGCTCATCTGCAATTAAAATTTTTGGTTCACAAGAGATGGCCATCGCAATCACTACACGTTGTTTTTGTCCACCACTTAGTTGATGCGGATACGAATCATACATTGATTCGGCTCTTGGCAACTTCACCTTATTAAAAAGTTTTATCGTTTCAATGCGCGCTTCTTTGCGCGACATTTTTTTGTGTAGTCGCAATGCTTCTGCCACTTGGTCGCCACAAGTAAATACGGGATTGAGAGAAGTCATGGGTTCTTGAAAAATCATAGCAATATCATTCCCTCTGTATTTACGAATCTCTTTATCAGAGAGAGACAAGAGATCAAGAATTCCATTTGACTTTGTATGCAACGAAGCGGAACCGCTATCAATATTTCCGGCAGGCTTGGCTATTAATTTCATTAATGATAAAGAGGTCACCGATTTTCCGGAGCCTGACTCACCCACTATTCCTATCGTTTCTCCAGGTTGAATAGTAAATGAAATATCATCAACCGCTTTAAAAACAGTTTTTTCATTTCGAAAAGAAACAGAAAGGTTTTTTACATCAAGCAAATAATGGGGGGTACTGTTTTGCATGGGGTGAAATTAGTAATCTATTGTGACTCTATAAAACGAACTTGCTCATCAAGTCATACTCAATAAATTATACCATTTATAAGTATTTAATAGTCCAAATTAAAATGATTCTATTCTATCTGGTTTAGTACAATCCTTGACTTGTACTGAATTTACATCATATAAATTAGAATGATTTAGTTCTACGGATATCTGATCTATAAATTTTAGTTTTTCAAATTAAGATTCTAGTACTATTTTACTTGTTACTTTCTTTTAAGTGAAAAGAAAGTAACCAAAGAAAGCACGCCACCCAACACCAACCAATTTTTGCAGTTTCTGCTTTCTACTTTCTTTCGCAACCACTGAACAATCTTTTGTGCTATCTCTTTACTTCATCAGTTCAGCAAAAATCGGTTCGCGCTGTTGCCTGGACGACCTCCGCACCGTTCCGAAAGATACTGCTGTTTATTAAAATTTATTGCTCGAATCATGCTTCTATATAAGTTTAAATATTTGGACTACATACAATGAATAAACGGTAATACTTCATGCAACCCAGAGGGTTAAAGACAAGCCTGGTTTAAAAAACCAATTCCCTGTAGCAGTGCAAAACACGCTACAGGGAATTTGGAATTTTATTTACTTAAGTAAACCGGTAATGATTATTCAACCACGACACGAATACTTTGAACTGAATCAGAAGTTCTCAACTGCATCGTATAAATACCGGCAGCCATTCCTTTTACAGACATTTCAAATTTATTGGATCCTTCGTCAGCGTTACGATTTTCGTTGATTACAAGACGACCAGTAGCGTCCATCATCGTAACTAGTACATCTTGATTTGCATTGCTATCGAAGCTGATGTTAAGAAGATCGCTAGTTGGATTTGGATATGCAACAATATTCATTGCAGAAGCATCACCAATTCGTGGACAAATAGTAATACTAATACCATTCTTCACACGAGAAGGACCATTTCCGCAAGCATTAGAAGCACGAACAGAAATGGTAAGACCACTTGCTGCAACAGCACCTGCTTTCACATTAATTGTTTTAGAACCTTGACCAGAGTTAATAATAAATCCAGAAGGAACAGTCCAAGTATATGTTACAGCACCAGAAATTGTAGGTACATCAAATATATAATTCTGACCAGCACATAATAGAGAAGCACCAACGATTGGAGCGGCTTGAGCAGGAGTACCTGTTACGGTTAAGCTACGAGCAGCTCCATTACCACAACCATTTTGAGCAACTACTGTAATTGCACCACTTACAAATGCGCCAGAGAAATCAACATCGATAGATGCAGTTCCTTGACCACTCGCTATTGTAGCTCCTACAGGAACTGACCAAAGATAAGAGGCAGCTCCAACTACGCCAGTTGCAGTATAATTAACCGCTAATGATCCACAAACACCTGAAGCTTGACCTGCAATAGCTGCAGAAGCTGGAAGCACATTAAGTGTCACATTTCTAGAACGAACTGGACTTGTACCGCAAGCATTTGAAGCAGTTACAGTCATAGATCCACCAACGAATGATGGTCCATAAGTAACTGTAATAATAGTAGTACCTTGACCAGAAGAAATGGTTGCACCAACTGGAACTACCCAATTATAAGAATCGGCACGGTTAACGGATGCAATAGAATAAATCACTACATCACCAGAACATGCTTTTGCAGCACCAGAGATAGAAGGAGGAGTAACAGGAGTAGCTAATTGAACAGAAATGCCAAGACAACTTGGATTACTGCTACCACAACTATTGCTATTATTAGCAGTTACACAGATATTACCAACTACTCCTGCATGAATTGCAGAGAAAGGCCATCTTACGGTAATGCTAGAGGTACCTTGACCAGACAACAAGATTGTTGCACCGGGAACAGACCACGTATAGGAAGTAGCACCAACAACTGGAGCAATGCTATATGTGATCACTAAATTATTAGGATTACATAATGTTGCAGGACCTGAAATCGCACCTGGAGAAGGCGGATTTGAACTAATTGAAATTGTTGTATTACTTGTTGCAGGTGTACAATTAAGTGGAGCATCTGTAGTAAGTGTTAACACAACAGAACCGGCTAAAATATCAGCAGGACCTGGAGTATACATTGCATTTAATACAGTGTTACTTGGAGAGAATGTTCCATCACCCGCTGTAGACCAAGTACCATTTGTAGCACCGCCACCAATTGTACCATTAAGAGTAGCTGTTCCATTCTGACAAATTGTTTGACCTGATCCAGCATTAGCTGTAGGAGGATTCACACAACCGCAACCTTCATCAATATTACCATCACAGTTGTCATCAATTGAGTTACCACATATTTCAGCTGCAGCGGGATTGATAGAAACATTATTATCATCACAATCTGTAGCATCTGTTACATATCCAATAGGAGCAGAACAAGCTTGAATAGATGAATTAACATTTCCATAGCTATCACCGTCAACATCAGCATAGAAAGTAAGAGTTACACCTTCGTCTACTAAACCATCGCAATCATCATCGATAGAGTTACAAACCTCGGTAGCTCCTGGGTTAACAGCAGCATTTGCATCGTTACAATCTGTGTTATTTGAAACATAACCTACAGGAGCAGAACAAGCTTGAGTGGATGAAGAAGCATCTCCATAACCGTCACCGTCTACATCAGCATAGAAAGTTAATAATACACCTTCGTCAATTAAACCATCACAATCATCATCGATTGAGTTACAAATTTCATTAGCACCAGGATTTACCGCTACATTATTATCATTACAATCAGTAGCATCAGAAACATACCCTACAGGAGCAGAACAAGCTTGAGTGGATGAAGAAGCATCTCCATAACCGTCACCGTCAACATCAGCATAGAAAGTAAGAGTTACACCTTCGTCTACTAATCCGTCGCAATCATCATCAATTGAGTTACAAACTTCTGTTGCACCTGGATTAACTGCTGCGTTATTATCATTACAATCTGTTGCATCAAGAACATAACCTACAGGTTGAGAGCAAGCCGATTGAGAAACTGCAGCGTTACCATATGTATCACCATCAGCATCAGCATACCAAGTTGAGAATACTACACCGTTATCGATTAAACCATCACAGTTATCATCAATTCCGTTGCATTGCTCAGGAGCACCTGGATTAATAAATGGAGCAGCATCATTACAATCACCATTATTAGTTACAGATCCTGCGATTGGATTACAAGAAGAAACTCCTGTAGCAGAAGCATCACCAAATCCGTCACCGTCAGCATCCACATAATATGTTAAGAAAGTTAAACCTTCGTCAGTTGAACCATCGCAATCATCATCGATACCATTACAAACTTCGATTGCATTCGGATTCACAGCTGCGTTTGCGTCATTACAATCCGTTGAATTTGTTACATATCCAACAGGAGCACCGTTACAAGTTGAATGAGAAACACTAGCATCACCAAAACCGTCACCATCTGCGTCAGCATAGTAAGTTACGAAAGTAAGTCCGTCATCAGTAAGACCGTTACAGTCATTATCGATACCGTCACACACTTCAAGTGCAGCTGGATTAATTGCAGCGTTATTATCATTACAATCACCATTATTCGTAACTGAACCTGCGATTGGGTTACAAGAAGAAACTCCTGTAGCAGAAGCATCACCATAACCATCGCCATCAGCATCTACATAATAAGTTAAGAAAGTTAAACCTTCGTCAGTTGAACCATCGCAATCATCATCGATACCGTTACAAACCTCAGTAGCATTAGGATTTACAGCTGCATTTCCATCATTACAATCAGTAGCATCTGTTACATATCCTACAGGAGCTCCGTTACAAGTTGATTGAGAAGTAGAAACATCACCATAACCGTCACCATCAGCATCTGCATAATAAGTTACGAAAGTAAGACCATCATCAGCAAGACCGTTACAGTTATCATCGATACCGTTACAAACTTCAGTAGCAGAAGGATTAATTGCCGCATTTGCATCATTACAATCATTAGCATTTCCAACATAACCAACTGGTGCACCGTTACACGTAGAGACTTGGTTAGCTGGATCTCCGAATCCGTCAAGATCACCATCAAAATAATAGAAAGAGAAGAATAAACCATCATCTGCTATGCCATCACAATCATCATCGATTGCATTACAAACTTCATTTGCACTTGGATTTATAGCTGAATTGTTATCATCACAATCTGTGTTATTTAAAACATATCCAACAGGAGCTCCGCTACAAGTTGTTTGTGAAACAGCAGGGTTACCAAATCCGTCTCCGTCTGCATCAGCATAATACGTTGTTGGAGTTAAACCTTCGTCGGTTAATCCATCACAATCATCATCGATACCATTACAAATTTCAGTTGCACCTGGATTAACCGCTGCATTTGCATCATTACAATCAGTAGCATCAGTTACATAACCAACAGGAGCACCGCTACAAGTAGATTGAGAAACTAAAGCGTTACCATAGGTATCACCGTCAGCATCTGCATAATAAGTAATTAGTGTTAAACCTTCGTCAGTTAATCCATCGCAATCATCATCGATACCATTACAAACTTCGGATGCACCTGGATTAACCGCTGCATTATTATCATTACAATCTGTTGCATCGGTTACATATCCTACAGGAGCAGAACATGCTTGAGTTGATGAAGAAGCATTTCCATAACCGTCACCGTCAACATCTGCATAGAAAGTTAGCGTTACACCTTCGTCGATTAAACCATCGCAATCATCATCAATTAAATTACAAACTTCAGTTGCAGCAGGATTAACTGCTGCGTTATTATCATTACAATCTGTTGCATCAAGAACATAACCTACAGGTTGAGAGCAAGCCGATTGAGAAACGGCAGCGTTACCATAGGTATCACCATCAGCATCTGCATACCAAGTTGAGAATACAACACCGTTATCGATTAAACCATCACAATTATCATCAACTCCGTTACACTGTTCAGTAGCACCTGGGTTAATTAAAGGAGCAGCATCATTACAGTCTCCGTTATTAGTTACAGAACCCGGGATTGCAACGCAAGAAGAAACGCCCGTTGCATTTGAAGCTCCGAAACCGTCACCGTCTGCATCCACATAATAAGTAAAGAACGTTAATCCTTCGTCAATACTTCCGTTACAGTTATCATCGATACCATTACAAACTTCAGTAGCAAGAGGATTGATAGCGGCATTATTATCATTACAATCGTTATTGTTAGCGACTGATCCTACAATTGGAGAACAAGAAGAAGTTCCAGCGCCTGCGCCATATCCGTCACCATCACCATCAACATAATAGGTTAAGAAAGTTAAACCTTCGTCGATACTTCCATTACAATTATCATCGATACCATTACAAACTTCAGTAGCTCCGGGGTTAATTGCTGAATTACCGTCATTACAATCCGTAGAATTTGAAACAAAACCAACTGGAGCACCAGTACAAGAAACTGAAGTCACATTTACATTTCCATAAGTATCACCATCAGCATCTGCATAATAAGTAACATTTGGAGCACCTGCAGCAACCGTATAAGAAGCGGTTGCAGAGCAGCCACCTGTTTGGGTTGTTACCGTTACGGTATAAGTACCTGCAGTTAATCCGCTAAGATCTTCAGAAGAGGCACCATTACTCCATGCATAGGTGAATGGCGTTGGGTTACCACCCGTAGTAGTTAAATTAATTGAACCATTTGCATTCCCTGCACATATAGCGCCTACTGTTGTTGCAGACAATGATGGAGCGGCGCAAGTAGGTGCGTTTAAAGTTCCATTCGATAATGTAGAAGTATAATTTGTACTTGTTAAACCAAGACATGTAGGAATACTAACACCTGCTACACAGAAAGGTGTATTTACACATGACGCATTATAATAGTTAGCAGAAGTACGTGGGTTAATCGTAACTAAATTGAATGCAAGATTAGGCTGAACCGAAGCCCAAGCCACAGAGTTGGTTAAGCGCATACGACCCACACGAACTCCTGGAGCTACAGTAATAATAGAACCAGCACCACAACCAGGTGCAGGAGGACCCGCTAATCGAATTTGACCGGCCGTAACAGTGTTAATTGTGTTTTGCAATTGAGCAGCATTTGTCAACTGAGATGATGCAAGTACCCAAGCAGCTGTCATCGTTCCACCATTTTTCATCGCATTATTATACGCGATGTTGTACTGATGACCAGCTAACTCAAAAGAACCCGCATATGTACTTATAATGTGCACATCGAATTCCAATTCTGTTGGAGACACCTGCACATCGTTCGAGAGCAAGAATCGCACACCATCTTGTGCCATTCCTACTAAGCTGAACATGGTGCAACATAGCATCATATACAGCGATCTAAGAAGCGTAATTTTTGTTTTCATTGTTATTTATTCGGTTTAGATTTTCGATTTAAATTATAAGTACTGTCGTTTAAATTTGATTAAAAAAAATTATAAATTATAAATTAGAAATTTTAATGTTACTAATTATAATTTCGACTTTAATTGAAAAAGAGCATTGTCTTTACAGACTGAGATTTCATTCACTTATCATTTGAACTACTCTTCGCTAACGATTGATTACTAACCAATGCTGGTTAGATGTATTTAGTTAACAATACCAGCTATAAAGTAAAGGAATGTTTTTTATTCTACAATGCTTTTCAAAAAAAATATTTATTAAGAATTCTACAATGTTTTTTCAATAAAATTTTTGTAAATAGCTGACAATCAAATATAATTATACTTTTGACTTTATTCTTCGAACAAAAATCAAATGAAGCTCCCCGCCGCAAGCAGCGGGGTATCTAAAAAAGTGTTAGTTGATTGTCCTTGTGCCATTGCTTATATTCCTTTTCTATTCCCTGTTCCTTAACATATTTAGTTATTGTTCCTTCATCTCCGAACTTGCTTAC
>JANOPQ010000015.1:0-7895 GCA_031421935.1 Bacteroidota bacterium
ATGAAAGAGATCGTCCGCAAATGACTGTATACAAATGGTCACATCCATTATTAACAGAAATGCCAGTTGCTAACAAAAAAGAAAAAAGAAGCAAAAAAGAAAAAAGTCAACATTAAATAAACTCTAACTAAAAAGTCAACCTATTTCAGGCTAAGTCATAACATCTAACATCTAACATCCAACATCCAACAACTAACAACTTATTTCGATACAATCACAAACTCCGTCCGGCGATTCTTCATTCTACCTTGAGATGTAGAATTATCCGAAACGGGTTTCGTGGCTCCAAAACCTTTAGAGCTTAATCTCGATTTATCTACTCCATTTTGAATTAAAAAATCAGAAACGGATTTTGCTCTGGCTTCTGATAAACTTAAATTGTTAGCGGGAATTCCAACATTGTCAGTATGTCCATACACCGCAACACGCATGGTTGGATTTTCTTTTAAATAATTTGCAAAATCTAGGATGATCGCCTTGTCTTGTGATGTTAAGGTTGAACTTTCAATATCAAATAAAATATTGTTGAGTGTATAAGCTCCGCCAATTTCTGTTTTTTGAAGTTGTATATCTACTTTGATAGGTTCTAGCTTCGTGGTATCATCTTTAGAAAAGTAAGCGGAATTGTAAGCGTAACCTTGCTTTTTTACAGTAAGGATATAATCTTGATCGAATAATACTACAGAAGCATATTTACCACTTGTGCTATCATAGGATACGTCGGCAAACTCTTGCGTGTTTACATTTTTTAATGATATGGTAGCTTTTTTAGGTGCATCATTGTTTTCATCTTTTAAATCACCTTTAATAAATAATACACGATCTGGTTTTGCAGCTGTATGTAAATCGAAAGAGTATATATCATATCCGCCTTTTCCTTGCAAACTATTACTTGAAAAATATCCTTTTTGCCCATCGGTACTCGCGAAGAATCCTAATTCGTCGGCTTCTGTATTGATCGGGTATCCTAAATTCATGGGTTGACTCCATGTTCCATCTGCTTGCAACTTGCATTTATAAATATCATAACCTCCTAAACCCGGCAAAGCATCACTGCTAAAATAAAAAGTTTTGTTGTCAGGATGAATGAATGGCGTTTTTTCATTTCCTGGGGTGTTGATAGGACTTCCTATGTTTTTCATTGGACCCCATTCACCGTTTTCTAATTTATTACTGAAAAAGATATCACTCGTTTGACTCACCGAATCTCGAATGCTTACAAAGTATAATATTTTTCCATTTGGCGAAATGCTCGGTTGACTTTCCCAACGATTGGGATCATTGATGGTGGCACCCACACTGCGTGGCTCCGACCAAACTCCTTTGGTTTCATCACTTGTATAAATATCAAAGTTGCCATTTTTATTGACGGTGAAAAATAAATGTTTGTTGTCAATGGTTATGGTTGCTCCACCTTCATTATTTGACCCCGCTTTGTTAAACGGCGGAAGCATAACTTCTCCTTGATCAAATACACTATCTTTCTTTACACTAATCATAAATTTTTCGACACTTGCTGGAAAAAGTGAACCTCGCTTTTGTTCTTCATAACGTCGCGTGAAAAAACAATATTCCTGATCCGGAGAAATGATGGCTAGGTATTCTGGATTGGGACCGGACACGTTATTTAAGGGCTCAGGTTGAAACGGAACAGGAACCATCATGAACCTGGCTCGCTGAATTTTTTGAGTGGCGTCACGCGCGTTTTCTTCTTTCACTTTGTTGAAGTCGAGGTACGACTCAAAATAAGTAATGGCTTTCTTGAATTCTTTAACATCGAATAAATAATCGGCTAAACGATAATGCGCATCGGCACTGGCATCAGGACAAACCCCAATGAGTTTTTCATAAGCAGCAGCCATTACTTTGTCATTATGATTTTGCCAGGCTACATCGCCCAGTAATTTATAAGGATCAGCAAATGTTGAATCCTCTGCGATGGCTTTATCACAATATTCTTTGATGGTGCTGAGTGGTTTCTTGTCGTTACGGGCTTCTCGGGCATTCTCGTAGTGCTTATTGGCTGCCTTATTTTCAGAGGGTGGACAAAGCGATTTAGATTGCGCCATCAAAGTAGATGAAGCCTGAAACAAAATAAACAGGAAGAATAGAATCTTTTTCAATGGAGTTATAACGCAATGGTTAGGGCAAATATGATGTGTTTTCAGCTTTAGTTCTAAAAATTGAACATTTAATGTCAACAATGCATTGTGATTAACTCTATAAAATGCAAAAAGGTCGGCGAGGCCGACCTTTTTAACAGGTTTAGTGTTTAATTACTTTTTTACCAATTTTATTGCTGAGCTGATGTTTTTTCCTGAAATCAAACGAGCCATATAAACTCCATTCGACCAGCTTTCACCCATCATCATGTTTTGATTTCCTAAAGTAGAAATCATTCTTTCTTCCGTCAATCTGCCGCTCATATCAAAAATTTGCAAGGTCGATTTTTGCTCTAAGGAATGAATCGAAATCATTACTTGGTTGCTAAAAGGATTTGGAGATGCACTTAATTTTATTTGAGCAAGAGAATTATTGTTGTCGATTCCTACAACCTCTACGATTTCAAATTTATCTAATCCACCTTCCACAATATTAAATGTTGGACCTGGATCGCCTACATTAACGATCAATTGCATGGTTGCGTTTGGTGTAAGGTAGGAATTGATAGCTTTTGATTGAGGAACCCATAGCGAAGAAGAACCATTTGGACCTAACGCTTCAATAAGTACGGTGTTGGTTCCATCCGTTAAATAAATTTTCATAGAATCATCTGGGGCTCCGTTTGTCGTCCCACCATTGTAAAACCATCTATTGTAATTCACATGAGGATTCAAATACGTAGTCATGTCAAAGATAGGTGAGGTTAAAATCGTGCTCCCTTGATCCACATCATTGTCCCAAGGACCACCACCGCCATTATCAGTAACAAAAGCCCATGTACCACAGTCAGTAGAAAGATCAGCTCCTGGATTTGCAGTTTGTCCTTGGTTAGTAGTTGCTATAGGTGCATCTCTTTCCCATAAGTTTCCTGAAGGACCACTTACTGTCCAACCAAAATCAAGAACGAAATCATCGTAATATCCTTTGTCAAGTGTAATGTTAAAAGGGTTGCTTCCATTTACATTTTGGTTAGTACTGCAAAAGGTACGATGTCCCCAATGACCAACAGTTAAATCATAAACACCTTGAAAAAATCCTGGGATCGTAAATTGCCCACTCTGATTAGTGGTGATTGTATTATTGAATTGTGCGTTTTCAAAATAAACAGTTGCATTCGCTATCGGAATTCCGGTTCCTGTTTCTACCACCGTACCTGTTACAGTTACAGTAGGAACAATAGTATTCAATTGAATATCTAAATTGGTTAAAATTCCATTCTGAAGTACTACCCCAGTAATCGTTTTAGTGATATAGCCAGCCTTAGAAAATGATACATCATAAGTTCCTGCAGCAGCTAATCCTGTTTTATAAAGTCCAGTAATTTTTGTGTTTTTAACAATGCTAGGTCCTAAAATAGTTACGATAACATTATTCAACGGCAATGTCGTGTTGGTGTCGGTAACGAGTCCTTCTAAATAACATCCACGAACATAAGTAGGAGTCAATACATATAATCCATTGTTAATATCAGAAACAACAATTGTCCCTGAAGGTAAATAAGGATAAACACCCCATGCACCGTTAAAGCCATTTCCTGAACCTTGAAGGTAAGTATCGTATTGCCCGGTAATGATCATATTGTCTGGACGACTTACATCGACAATAGCAATTCCATCTTTATACCAACTGACGATTTCAAAATCATTTAAGGTGTGTGTATTGTGAATGATCGATCCTGATCCAGGTGTTAGCTGAACACGATCTAATTCGGTGATGTTATTCAAGTCGGTAATGTCATACGAACCTAAAAACGAATTTGTGTTTTCATCGGTAGAGAATATTGCAGTTCCTGCATCATTTAACCATAAGTTATGAGTAAATTGGGTAGGTGTAGATTGTGTTGCTAATAAAACAGGATTTGTTTTATTAGTTACATCAAAAACTGAAAAATACCCATCATAAATATGCGCACTATACAAAGTGTCATTTCTTACGTAGCCGTCATGAATATAAGTGCCTGGTGTATGTCCTCTGTAAACCGGGTTCCAGGGATCCGCTAAATCACAAATTAGCGCAGTTCCATTAAATAAATTACATCCGTATAAATAGGCATGTCCACCATCTACATGCAATGCATGAATCGTTTCTAGTTGGTTGTTGATAGCCCCGCTTCCCGTCCAATATTTGAATTGAATAGAATCTGGTAAATAACCAAGATTTACAATTTGAAGTCCATTGCAACATCCTTCTGTAGTTACATAAGCATAATTATCCATGGTCTTAACTTCTCTCCATGTAGAATTGGTTCCGGGAACTGTAAATACTTCAACAGGTGCTGCGGGATTCGTAACATCTACTATGGATAAACCGGATTCGTAACCTACCAATGCATACTCGTTTCCGAGTGAATCTACATAACCACCAATGTTGGAAAGTGCATCATTGGGGTAGGCTAAGTTTGACTTAAAGGTAATGTTGGTTTGGGCTGATGAGTTCAAAACCAAGGTTAAACTCATCAGAAAGAGTACTAATTTTTTCATATTGTTTTTGGGAGATTGTGTAGTCAAATATACACCGATTTTTTGGAGCAATCCTCTAAATATTGAAATAATACAAGGATGCGCCAATATGTTCTTAGTGACGGCAATTGGGATCGGCTAAAATCAATAATAAGGATTAAGTTTAAGTGGAATGAATCATTTTCATGAGGTTCTCCTTATAGCTGCTTCCAATAGGTAAGCGACTTTGGTGTAACTCCAACTCATTGCCCGATATACTCTTGATGGATGAAGAATTGGCAATATAACTTTTATGGATTCGGATGAATTGATCGGATGGTAAATTCGCTTCAAAAAACTTCATCGTATGGAGCGTTACAATCATCTTTTCGTTGGTGAATATCTTCACATAATCTTTCATTCCTTCAATGTAATGGATGTCGGCGAAGTTAATGCGTATTAATTTCTGATCACTCTTCACAAACATATAATCCGGTTTTGCAACTCTAGCCACCGGCAAGGGTAAACGAACTCTTTCTATGGCTTTGTTTACCGCTTTCATGAATCGCTCCATCGACACAGGCTTTACTAAATAATCTACTACATCTAAATCGTAACCTTGAAGAGCATAATCTGGATGTGCCGTAGTAATAATTACAGCTGGAGCTTTATGTAAGGATCTTAAAAAATCTAATCCGGAAATTACGGGCATTGAGATGTCTAAAAACATCAAATCAATGGCTTCGTTATTTAACACTTCAAAGGCTTCTAAAGCATTACTACAGGTAGTGATTAATTCAATCTCTCTTATGTTTTGTAAGTAGCGCTCGAGCACCTCTTGAGCTAAGGGTTCATCGTCGACAACAATACATTTTAATTTGTTCATGTGAGTTCGATTCGAAGGTTTACATTAAATTCTTCTTCCTCTTGCGTAATGGCGAGTTGATGTTTTTGTGGGTAGAGAAGCGATAATCTCTTTTTTACATTGTATAATCCAATGCCTGCTTCTTTTTGATGGATCCCCAATTGTTCATCGGTACCAATACTGTTTTTAACTTGTAATGCGACACGATCGGGTTCGATAGTAAATCGAATGTGAACAAAGCCGTCACTGAATCGTTTGTCAATTCCATGCTTGAATGCATTTTCAACGAAGTCGATAAAAAGGAGGGGCGCTATGAGTTGGTCATCTACTTCACCCGCCACTTCGATTCGAATATCATATCGATTGTGGTATCGTATTCGTTGTAATTCGGTGTAACTGCTGATGAAATCAATTTCTTTGCTTAGCAAAACTTTTTCTTCATTTGCTTGGTATAAAACGTAGCGCATAATGTCACTTAATTTTAAAACCATCTCAGAAGCTTTTTCCGAATTTTTTAATGTGAGCGAGTAAAGATTGTTTAAGGTGTTGAATAAAAAATGAGGGTGAATTTGCGCTTTAAGTGCATTTAACTCGAGTTGTAATTTTTCTTTTTGAAGTTTTAACAATTCGTTTTGTGTGATGAATGCTATCAACGTGTATTTTAATGCATAGGTTAATAGAAGTACAATAACTCCTTCCAATAAATCGTAGTTAGGAGTAATATTTCCAACAAATCGAGTCATTCTCTCGGGCATATTTTCTCGAGGAATGGTCGTTAAGAGTTGATAGTTTAAAAGTGAATATCCATAAATACTTAATGCAGTAATTGCAAAATAACTGAAGTACTTTTTTTGATTAAGTAGTTTCGGAACATAAAGGTAAAGATGAATGTAAACTAAAGGGGCTTGACTTAAAAAAACAATAATTATGTAGGCTAGTCCCCATTCAACGCCCCATAATCCAAATGTATCGTAAAAGGAACGTGTTAACCAAACCGTCCAAAATAAAGAATGTAAAATCACACTCTGCGCTTTCTTGTTGGGAAGACGAGTGTAAAATTTTTCTATGAGTTTGTCAATCATCTATTCAAATATAAGGAAGCTATTCGATTCGATTGCTTTTTTTAGTCAAAGACTACTCTAGCCCCGACCAAATAAAGAAACCGTCGGATAAATGAATATTCGACGGTTTCTGAAAGTTTTAAAGGTAGATGCTATTAAGCGTTTTCCGTTTTTTTAGCATTACGTTTACGCTCGTTATCATCTAAGTAAATTTTACGCATGCGTAACGACTTAGGCGTGATTTCAAGGTACTCATCTTTTTCGATGTATTCCATGGCTTCCTCTAAAGAGAAGTTGGTTTTAGGAGCTATTCTAACGTTGTCGTCACTACCAGAAGCACGCATGTTGGTTAACTTCTTTGCCTCGCAAAGGTTAATCACTAAATCATCAGGTCGAATATGTTGGCCAATAATTTGTCCGCCATAAACTTGTTCTCCTGCATCAATGAAGAAGAATCCACGATCTTGCATTCTGTCAATAGAGTAGGGCGTTGAAGTTCCCGTTTCTTTGGCAAGTAAAACCCCAGCCATTCTACCTTGAATACTACCTTTCCACGGCTCAAAACGAGAAAAACGATGCGCCATGATCGCTCTTCCAGCTGTTGCGGTCAAAATGTAACTACGTAAACCAATCAATCCACGAGCAGGAATATCAAATTCTAAATGTTGTAAATCACCTTTAGGTTCCATGATTTTCATTTCACCTTTTTTCTGAGTCACTAACTCAATCACTTTTCCCGCTACTTCTTCGGGAACATCTACTGTTAAATGTTCGATCGGTTCGTTTTTCTTTCCGTCTATTTCTTTGATGATTACTTGGGGTTGTCCAACTTGTAACTCATATCCTTCGCGACGCATAGTCTCAATCAAAATGGATAAATGCAATACACCACGACCGTAAACCAAATAAGCATCAGGTGATCCTGTCTCTTCAATTCTCATCGCTAGGTTTTTCTCCAACTCTTTGTACAAGCGATCGCGGATATGCCTCGACGTTACAAAGCGTCCTTCTTTTCCAAAGAAAGGAGAGTTGTTAATTGTAAACAACATACACATCGTTGGCTCATCTACATAAATAGGTTTCAAGGCCTCTGGATTTTCAAAGTCAGCAATGGTATCACCAATATCGAAATCTTCAATGCCCGTGATAGCACACAAGTCACCACTAAATACTTCATCAATTTTGCGTCTGCCTAAGCCTTCAAAAACCATCACTTCTTTCACACGCATCTTTTTCATGCTGCCATCTTTCTTCATCAAAGTTACTGGCTGATTTTCTTTCAATGAACCACGGTTCATTCGACCAATCGCTATTCGACCAACATAAGTAGAGAAATCAAGAGAAGTAATCAAAAGTTGCGGAGTTCCT
>JANOPQ010000016.1:0-5506 GCA_031421935.1 Bacteroidota bacterium
CTACCACCTATATGGCTATTCCGATCATAATACAATTTTCAGAGTACTTTATGAAATATGAGAGCATGCTATCTTCAATCAAAAACGAGGCTGCTCAAATTTTAAGTTTAATAGAAAAAGTAATGACAGTATGGAAAAGCAAGATGCCATAAAAATATTTGACAATAAAAAAGTAAGAACCCTTTGGGATGCTGAGCAGGAAAAATGGTATTTATCAATTATTGATGTAATTGAAGTACTTACAGGAAGCCCAAGACCCAGAAAATACTGGAATGCCTTAAAAACTAAACTCAAAGCAGAAGGAAGTGAGTTGTCCCTTAAATTGGGACAACTGAAAATGAAGGCAGCTGATGGCAAATTTTACCTTACCGATGTAGCCGATACCGAACAACTCTTTCGACTAATACAATCCATACCATCACCAAAAGCTGAACCCTTTAAACTTTGGCTAGCTAAAGTTGCAACTGAACGGTTGGATGAGATGCAAGACCCTGAATTGAGTATTGACAAAGCTTTGGAGCAATACCTGAAATTGGGTTATTCGGAGAATTGGATCAACCAGCGACTAAAAAGTATTGAAATTCGGAAGGAATTAACAGACGAGTGGAAAAAAAGGGGATTGAAAGCAGGTGCACAGTTCGCAACACTTACTGATATTATTACCAAAGCATGGAGTGATAAAACTACCAAAGAATACAAAATCTTAAAGGGATTGAAAAAGGAAAACCTAAGAGATAACATGACCAACACGGAACTCATTTTGAATATGCTTGCAGAAGCATCCACCAAAGACATTTCTGCAGCAACCAATCCAACCAATTTAGAAGAAAGTAAGATCGTTGCAAAACAAGGTGGACATGTAGCTAAAGTTGCACGTAAAGAACTAGAAGCTAAAACTGGAAAAAAGGTAGTTACTTCTATCAACGCAAAAACAACATTGCAATTGGCTGAAAACAGTAAGAAAAAAACTAAAAAGAAAAAGAAGTTGTAATACCAAATCCAATTGAAATTTTAGCTTCGATAAAAACTTTTTTTTAACGCGGCGGCGCAACGCCTGCCTGCCGGCAGGCAGGTTTTGCAACGAACACAGCGGGATTATTCTATTTCGATGATCCTTTCATCAATATTGGTGTCTTCGTCGGTAATTATAGTTATTGTTTGTCGGCTGTAAATGACCCATCCGGAACTATGGATGCGAGCATCGGTTAATACTTCGTTTTTTAATTGGGGGAAACTTTCGAGATTTGGGAATTCCTTTTTTAACTTTTCATTGGTTTTAATGATGTACTTATAAGTTTCTTCGGTCAATTGATGACTATCTATCTCCTGACTTGCACGAATAATAAAATTGTTTTCCTCTTCAATAATTTCATCCAAATAAACAGAGGTATGAATATCAAAAGGTTTTCCACCAAAAGTATTTATTGTTTCAGTGGTTGCTTCAATGACTTCATCCAGTTTATATTTTGCCCCGTTAAAAGTTAAAAATTGACGAATGTCTTTGATAGCATTTGATTCAATTGATTCTTTTGAAGTATGACTTTTTTGGAGAGTAAGCATAGTCTTTTCGCTTAGACTCAAATCTTTGAATTTGCCCTCTAAAATTGAAATCGATTTTTTGTTTTTATCTCGAATTTCTTCCCAGTTAACAACCTCTGCAAACTCACCGAGTTCATTTGTTTTGAAAACAACTTTAACATCTTTCATAATCGCCGACAAATTCTGACTGAAATTAGTTGGGGAAACCCCTGTAAAATCCTTGTAAACCCATTCAGCGGTATAGGAATTAGCTGTGGAGTCGACTACTGTTATCTCCACTTTGTAAGAGTAGATCGATTTACTGATCGTGTCACTTCCTTCTAATTTTATTTTTTCTTCAGAAACGGTATAGGTTTGCTTTTCCATTTTATCCCAATAAACAATGGCTTGCACGGTGGAATCTTCCATATTAATTTGGGCATTTGCTGCCAAAGTAGTTGAAAGTAAAAGGAGGAGGAGATAGGTTTTTTTCATGGTTTTTTAATATAAAATCATAATTTTTTATAAATATCTGAATTTCATTTAAATTTATTTAACCGCAGCGAAGCCACGCCTGCCTGCCAGCAGGCAGGTTCAGCAGCGACCGCAGCGACCGTTGCTTAACGTGGCTTCGCTGCTTTTAAGAATCGCTGTATGACGGAAGCTGCATTAAAGGACGCGCCCTCTCCTCCCAACTTCACCTTCAACTCCTGAAACGCATCCAACATCTTCTCCCGTTCCTCCGTTTCTAAAATCTTTAATAACTCAGCCTTCACTTGCTTCGGGTTGAGGTCAGCTTGGATGAGCTCTTTGACGATTTCGCGATCCATCACCAAATTGACCAAGGAAATGAACTTGACTTTGATGAGCTGTCGAGCAATCCAATAACTCACTTTGTTGGCTTTGTAACACACCACCTCGGGTACACCGAAGATAGCAGTCTCTAAAGTGGCCGTCCCACTGGTGACTAAAGCACCTGAAGAAGCACTTAAGATAGCATACGTTTCTCCTTGAATATGAGTGATATTTGATCTATTAATGAGGTGGGACGTATAAGCTTCTAACGCTTGAGATGGAGCCATCGCCAATAGGAAATGGTAATCGTCCATACCCTCCGTTGCTTCAATCATGATGGGCAGCATGGTGTCAATTTCTTGCTTCCGACTCCCTGGTAAGAGGGCAATGAGCTTTTTGTTTTCGGGGATGCCGTGCTTCTTTTTCCAAGTATCGTCAATCCATTTCCGAGTGCCAATCTCATCTAACAAAGGATGCCCCACAAAGTCGACCTCCATGCCCCACTTCTGGTAAAAGTCTTTTTCGAAAGGGAGAATGACCATCATTTTGTCAATGTCGCGCTTGATTTTATGAATCCTCGATTCTTTCCAAGCCCAAATTTGTGGACTGATGTAATAGATGGTTTTGATGCCTTGCTCACGAGCAAACTCCGCAATGCGTAGATTGAATCCCGGATAGTCGATAAAGATCATTGCATCGGGCTTCCAGTCTAAAATATCTTCCTTGCAAAACTTGATGTTCTTGATGATGGTGCGCAGGTTGGCAATCACCTCTATAAAACCCATAAAAGCAAGCGATCGATAATGCTTTACCAACTCGCCACCTTGCTCTTGCATCAAGTCGCCACCCCAGCATCGGAATTCAGCCTGAGAATCATTAACACGAATGGCTTTCATCAAATTGCTCCCGTGCAAATCGCCCGATGCTTCCCCCGCAATGACGTAGTACTTCATGCGATAATTTTAAAATACATGACGATGAAGGCATAAATGAAGGTAGCGCCAATCACACCCTTCGCCGCTTTGTCGATTTCCTTGATGTAGAAAAGATAGAATAAGCCTAAGTTTAGAATCACACCTAAACTTAACACCGCAATGGCTTTGTTGGATTTAGTCACGTGATCGATAAACCCATCAAAGGACATATAATTGAAGAAAAGCAGATAGTAAATATAAAATCCCAGAATCGGCAGGAGCATGCCCGGCACAAATCCCGATTTGAATTCGTCTTTAATTTTAAAGGAGCGTTTTTGAGTCATGGTTTAAACTAATCGTTCCATTTAACGGTGTTCAGGTGTGTGATGGCATGATGGGCAGTGAAATCAAATTGAACGGGCACCACAGAGGCGTATCCGTTCTCCAAAGCCCATTCGTCGGTGTCCTTGCCCGCATCAAAGTTGATGAACTTCCCGGTGAGCCAAAAGTACTTTCTCCCGTGCGGATCAATTCGCTCATCGAACTCCTCCTTCCACTTTGCGTTGGCTTGTCGGCAAATCTTAATGCCCTTGATTTTGCTAGTCGGCAAATTGGGAATATTTACGTTGAGCAAGGTCCCTTCTTGGATACCAATCTTCAACACATTTTTCACTACTTTCTCGATGATCTTCATAGATGGACCAAAATCCGCTTCCAGACTAAAGTTCAAGAGGCTAAATCCAATACTCGGAATGCCCTCAATGGCACCTTCCATCGCTGCCGACATCGTACCCGAGTAAATGACATTGATGGAAGAGTTACTTCCGTGATTGATGCCCGATACACAGAGATCTGGCTTACGGTGCAAGATCTGATTCACGGCCAGCTTCACACAGTCGACAGGCGTTCCAGAGCATTGCCAAGAATCAACACCCTCAAAAACTTTAACCTTATCGAGTCGCAAAGGCTTACTAATGGTGATGGCATGTCCCATCGCCGATTGTGGACTATCGGGAGCTACCACAATCACATCTCCAAACTTCTTCATGGTGGCCACCAAGGCACGAATGCCAGGGGCGGTAATGCCGTCGTCGTTGGTTATGAGGATGATAGGTCGGGTTGACTTTTTCTTGGGGGATTTCTTTGCAGTAGCCATAAATTATATTGAGGACAAAGGTAATTGATAATTTAAACGCAGAGTTAGCAGCGTTTAGCAGCGGTCGCAGCGAGATTCTGAAATCATAAAAAATCATAATAGATCATAAAAAATCTGCGCCTGCCTACCGAATTTTTAAAGTAGGTAGGGCTAAAAAATTCTTGTGAAAGGTCGAAAACAAGACATTTTAGCAGTCTCTATCTACCCACCCCGCCAAAATTTCATGTAAAACATTGGTATCAATGCCATTGTGTCGTTGAAAGAGGTTGTTTTATGCGTTGGAATAGTGATTGATAATGCAGGGGAAATCTTAAAACAGAAAAAAATGACACTATTAAAATTTCAAAAAGACGCTCCAGCGCGCAGCATGTTTCCTAACTCTGTAGACATGTTCAACGAATTCTTCAACGAATTTAACGGCGGTGATTTCCGCAAGTGGAATGCACCTGCCGTAAACATCAGCGAGAACGACACCGAATTCAAACTTCAGTTAGCGGTTCCCGGCATGAAGAAAGAAGATTTCAAAATTGCCATTGAAGAAAAATTGTTGGTAGTAAGTGCGGAACAAAAGCAAGACACCGAAAAGAAAACCGAGCGTTACACGCGCAAAGAATTCTCCTTCTCGTCCTTCACCCGCCGATTTAATCTACCTGAAAATGTGGATGAGAATAACATCAGCGCCAACTATGAAAATGGCATCATGGTTTTAAAGCTTCCTAAAAAAGCAGAAGCAAAACCAGTAGCGAGAGAGATTAGTATTAAGTAATTTTAGTTTGGTTAGATTGGGCCTGTCGATTCGATGGGCCTTTTTTATTTTAAACGCAGTGTTCGCAGCGGTTTCGCAACGGGCGCAAAGACTTCGTAGCGCAGCAATTTGCCAATCCACCAATTTGCCAATTGCCAATTCCTACCTGGCTTTGTCTGTCAACATCGGAACAAATCGAAATTTATCCATTTCGATAATTTCCGTTTCTCCATTCGGCTTCTTTAATACGATGGTCATCGTTTGTACCGCCAACGGACCAACCGGAATAATCATCATTCCACCAGGCTTCAACTGCTCCACTAAATTCATATCATCCAGCATTCCATCAACCGTACAGGACAAAGCAATCTTTACAGG
>JANOPQ010000017.1:0-43216 GCA_031421935.1 Bacteroidota bacterium
CCGCTAGTTGCTTTTTCTATATGTACTTTATTCCAGTATATATATTAATATTATTTGGCACCATCATCATTGACTACTTTGCTGGAATTTATCTAGAAAAAACTGTTGATCCGAAAAGGAAAAAAATATATTTGATATGCAGTTTAATCGCTAACATTGGTGTACTTGCTGTTTTTAAATATTACAATTTCTTTTTAGATAATATTAATGAAGCTTCTTTGGAGCTATTTGATAAAGCTACAGCACTTCGTTATTTAGGAATTGCATTACCTATCGGATTATCCTTTCACACTTTTCAAGCCATGAGTTACACCTTTGAAGTGTATTATGGACGACAAAAGGCAGAGAAGCATTTTGGGATTTACGCACTTTATGTAATGTTTTATCCTCAATTGGTTGCAGGCCCCATTGAGCGACCACAAAACATTTTACATCAATTTCATCAAAAACAAAGTTTCGATTACCAGCGATTTAGTAGTGGTTTGCAGATGATGATCTGGGGATTATTTAAAAAAGTAGTCATTGCCGATAATTTAGCCGGCTTAGTAAATATAGCTTATACGAATCCGGAAGAACATACTGGAATGACGTTATTGCTTACCTCCTACTTTTTCGCGTTTCAAATTTATTGTGATTTTTCGGGCTATAGTGATATGGCCATTGGTGCTGCTCGTGTAATGGGTTATGATTTGATGGAAAATTTCAGAACGCCCTATTTATCTGCGAGCATAAAAGAATTTTGGGGTCGCTGGCATATCTCATTAAGTTCATGGTTTCGTGATTATCTTTATATTCCATTAGGAGGAAATCGTGTTGGGAAGTCAAGATGGATGTTCAATTTGTTTTTGGTTTTTCTAATCAGTGGAATTTGGCACGGTGCTAACTGGACTTATGTTGTTTGGGGGGCGATGCATGGCTTTTTCTTGATGTTTGCCATTGTGAAAGATGATTTTTTTGAAAAGAGGAAAATAAATTTTTTAAAAAACAATAAACTGCTTCATGGATTGAATGTATTTATAACATTACAATTGGTATGTTTCGCTTGGATTTTTTTCAGAGCGAATAGTATACAAGATGCAACCACCATCATTCAAAAAATTGGGTTTGGCGAATATTCAATTCAAACTTTCATTGAATCAATTAGTGCACTTGCAGATAATCCAAAAAATTTCAGCAGAACACTTTTCATCATGCTGCTGATGGGAATATTTTATGTTATTGATCCGTTCGTTGATAAAATCATTAAAGGGAGAATTCTTTTATCTAAACCTTATATGAAATACCTTCTTTATTCATTTATGGTCGCTTCCATCCTCTTATTTGGATTCTTTGGCGAAGTATCCTTTATCTACTTTCAATTCTAAGAGATGAAAAAAATACTCACAAAAGGGCTCTTATTCATAGCAACGTTCTTTGCGGTGTACCTGATCATATTCGCTGTATTATTTTTCATTCAGCCAGGAGGAATTCCTTTCATTTACCGAGCTACACAAGGAAATGTATGGAAAGGTGGAGGAACACACCTTAAATTTCAGCAATTTGATAGAACAAAGAAGTGGGATGTAATTGTATTAGGATCATCACACGCTTATCGAGGATATGATCCACTTGTTTTCTCTTTCAATGACTTGGAAATGTACAATCTGGGAACGAGTAATCAACATATGATGTGCTCCTATCAAATAATAAAGAGCCATATTAACAAGGACAATTGCAAATTACTAGTTTTAGACATGTTTGACAAAGTTTTTGCAAACAATGATATTGAATCCAAATCAGATATAATACAGAATGTAGATGACGATAAAACAGCGATTGCAACTGCATTTTCGTCTGGCGACATAAGAGCGCTCAACATGATTACCTTGCGCTACTTCAACAAAACGTTAGAACCATTAAACACCGATACCAACGGTTATCGAAATGGATATTTAAGGGCGCACAGATTACTGGATCCCAAGAAGAAAGATATTACTAAAATGAATTGGAAATACACTGCGGTTCCGAGTCAAAAAAAATATTTGCGTATCTTATTGGAATATTGTCGAAAAGAAGGAATTCAAATCATAGCCGTTTCACATCCCACTCCTCATATTTACCCGATGAGAGATCATGATAAATTTTTAGCAGATGTGAATCCATTATTTAAGAAATATAATGTGCCTTACTATGATTATACCAATTACAAAGAAATGGGGAATATTAATTTTTACTCAGATCCAACCCATTTGAACCAAATTGGTACCATCCGTTTTAATAAAATGCTAATTAAGGATTTAATTAAAGATGGAATTATTTTATCTAAAAAAGAAAAGTAAAAATTGAAGGACATGAATAATAAAATTCTCATTGTTGTTGGTACTCGACCGAACTTTATCAAGATAACTCGATTCAAAAAAGTAAATGAAGAAATGGGTCGTCCTTTTGATATTAAGATTGTTCATACCGGACAACACTACGACGATAAAATGGCGGATGTATTTTTTCGTCAATTTGAATTAGAGCCCGATTTCTTCTTAAATATTCCACCCGATACGGCGAACAAACAAATGGCAGAAATCATGATTCGCATTGAATCGGTAATAAATGATTTTGATCCTGCTTTAGTCATGGTGGTTGGCGATGTGAATTCAACTTTTGCTGCCGCATTTACTGCTTATAAAACAGGACGTAAAGTAGCCCATTTAGAAAGTGGACTGCGCAGTTCGGACAGAGGGATGCCAGAAGAAATAAATCGATTGTTAACGGATGAAATTAGTGATTACTTTTTTGTTACCGAACAAAGTGGAATTGACAACTTATTGAAAGAGGGAAAACCAAAACACAAAATACACTTTGTTGGAAATACCATGATCGATACACTCGTTGGTTTTGAAAATAAGATCCAACAAAGTGGCGTATTAGAACAATATCATTTAACCCCGAAAGAGTATGTACTCATGACCATGCATCGACCTGCCACGGTTGACCATCAGAATGGCTTAGAAAAACTCATTGACATTATCGAATACATTACTCAGAAATACGATTTAGTTTTCCCTATACATCCAAGAACATTAAGTAAGATTGAACATTTTGGGCTTCTCGATCGTGTAAAAAACAACAAACGACTCATCTTAACAGAACCTCTAGATTACTTTGCCTTTCAACGACTTACTTCTGAATGTAAATTTGTAATCACCGATAGTGGCGGAATACAAGAAGAAACAACGTTCCGAAGAGTTTCCTGTCTTACGCTCCGACCCAATACGGAGAGACCTTCTACCGTTACCATTGGGACCAATGAATTAGTCCCTTTTGACAAAAAGATAGTTCAAGGTAAAATTAACGAAATCATAGAGGGACGGTATAAAACTGGAGCTGTTCCCCCGCTTTGGGATGGACATTCAACTGAAAGGATACTTGAAATTTGTAAAAAACTATTATCCGTAGCAAACGAAACGATACAATAATGGAAATATATAGCTATACAGACAGAAATTACTCCTTGCCACCATCTGAAATAAATGGTGAGGTTTGGCCCGTACAGTTTCTAGCTGGGTTTTCAGAATTTTACAAAAATCATTATCGTAAGAATATTCTTTTGGTAAAAGATCTTGAGCTGAATGCTTGGCTGCCTATTGCCATTGAATCGAAAATGTTTATTCGTGAATCTCAATTCTTAAATGAACCTATTAGAAATGGAATAGAACTAGATCCATCAGAGCAGCTACTTTTTTTCAATAGACTGATCAAAACATTAACCAAGAAGAATATTGCTCATCGCATCATTCAACCACATCCTGCAGGAATAATTTCTGCTGTGCCACAAAATGCAAAATGGATTCCGTTTGGAACGTACATCACCCAATTAGCATTGTTTGCTACTGATGAAGAGTTATTAAATTCATACGATCCTAAGTATAAAAAAGCCATTCATCACAGTATAAAACATGGTGCGGTAGTGAAGTTTGGTGAAGAAGTACACAAAGATTTTTACTCGTTGTATTGCATGACCACTCAGCGGGCAGGAATTCATCAAGACACCCAAAAATATTTTGATGATTGCAGAAAGTATCTTGGCAATGAAAATACATTGACCGCAGTGGTTTATGATGGAGACCAACCTATTGGTGGAATATTTATTAATTATAGTAAACATACTTCCTTGTGTACACATGCAGGATCTGGAGGAACTTCAAAACTATATGGTGGAATAAAATATTTACACTATGAAACCATGAAAAAACTCCGTGATATTGGAGTTCAAAAATATGACTTAGTAGGTGTTCGAATAGGTAGTCATAATGAAGCATTAGAAGGTGTGTTTCGATTTAAAAAAGGTTTTGGAGGAAAGCTGAAGGAAGGTTTTTTATGGAAAATGGATTTAGCAAATACCTCAATTAAAGTTTATGATTTAATACAAAAAATCAAAAACCGAGATATAAAGGCTGATATTATTGATCAAGAATTAATGGCTGCATAAATGATTTCGAAATTATTTTTTTTACTAACTAACAATATTTTGTTGAACAATATCTTCATTAAGTTGGGGATAGATTCGATATTGACATCGCGTTTAGGAATTTACAAGCGCATCAAGATCGATACTAATTTAAGTCCGCAACAGATGGCAGGATTTTCTGAAAAGCCTACTGTACAAGAAGCCATTGATAAAATACATAATCAATTAGAAACACTCGTTGAACAAAATCTCAATGAGGGAGATCGAATTCTTGATATTGGTTGTGGCGCGGGTGCATATTTAAAAAGATGGGAAGGAAAATATGATTTAACTGGAATAGACATCAACAACGATATGGTAAATGTGGCTAGAAAGCGTATGCCTACGGCAACAATTATTCTAGATAACTTTTTAAATCATGACTTTAATCACAAATTCAAACTTATTTACAGTGTTTCCGTTCTAGAATTTATACCACCCAGTCGTTTGATGGCCTTTTTTAGAAAAGTTCACCTACTTTTAGAGCCAGATGGGAAATTATTGATTCAATACCCGCATGCGTTAAATTTAAAAGATACCTTATACCCTGATCTATACTACGTTGAATATAGTCCAAGAAAAATTGAACATGAACTTCGAAATAATTATAAAATAATCACCCACGAACATTGTTTTGATCGTAGAATCATTGACCTTTATGATCCGAAACCTTATGAACCGGGGAATCGTACATTTAAAAACGGATACCTGCTGATTGCAGAACCTCAAGTAAAACCAAAAAATTAAAATACTTTTATGATCAACAAAAACTTACTCATCACTTTTGACTATGAACTTTTTCTTGGAAGAAGAAGCGGCCGTCCCTTAGACTGTATGCTTCAGCCCACTCAACTTTTGTTAGATAAATTAAATCTATATGGTGCAAAAGCAGTTTTTTTCGTTGATACTACCTATTTATGTCGATTAAAAGAGCAAGGGAAAACAAATCCAGAATGTTTAGATGATCTTAAAGAAATAGGCACTCAGATGATCGATATGCTGAAAGCTGGACATTATGTTCAACCACATATCCACCCGCATTGGCTAGATGCTATCTATGATCCTGCAACACGCGAGTTTGATTTATTGAATATTTCCAGATATCGATTCCATCAATTGTCTGATGTTGACAAAAAGGAAGTCTTCAATTCCTCTGTTCAAATTCTAAAAGATATTATTCTTCCTCATTTTCCCAACTATAAAATAAATGCATTTCGTGCTGGAGGATGGTCTATTCAACCTTTTATAGATTTCAAAGATCAATTTATTGAAAACGGAATTGTATATGATTTAACCGTTGTTAATGGATTGTATCAATTTTCAAATGCGCAACTCTTTGACTATTCGGATGCACCGAAAGATCATGTCTATCATTTTGAAAACAAAGTGGTAGAAGAAGATCCAAATGGAAAATTTATTCAAATCGGAAGCTCTGTTATTCCAATTTCCAAAAACCTAGATATACTTGATAGAATTTATAAAAAAATACTTAATATTTTCAAGTTAGACAAAGATTATGGGATGGGAGAAGGACAAGCATCTTATCCAATTGAAGGCCATCAACCACGATCTAAAAAAGGAATTAATATTTTTAGTCGAACCCACGAAGTAGCTTCGTTTGAAAATTTAAGTTTAATGAAGCTCTATATTTATAAACAACATTTAATTCAAACGAATTTTTTACATCTTGTATCCCATCCAAAAATGCTTGGTCGACATAATCTCTTTATATTTGATAAATTCTTAAAATCAGTTTATAAGAATCACAAGATTGAAACTGACTATATGAAGATTGCAGATAATTATTTAAAACTTAAAGCAGTTCAGAAATAATGATGTCTATCTCCGTCATAATTCCCTGTTATAATGTTGAGACATACATTGAGGAAGGATTACAATCTGTCCTTAATCAAACTCATCCTGCTAGAGAAATTATCTGTATTGATGATGGCTCAACTGATAACACTATTAAAATAATACGAAACCTACAAGAGAAATTTCCGAACAAAATATTCCTCTATTTAAATGAAAAAAACAGAGGGGCTACTTATACTCGAAACAGAGGATTAGCCATTGCGAAAGGTGATTTCATTCAATTTTTTGATGCAGATGATATTTTACTTCCTGATAAATTTGAACATCAAATTAAAATTATTTCTGAATGTAGTTTTTCGCCCGATATTATAGTGAATGACTTTCAACGTAAAAATATTGACGGTACAATTGAAACCTATACTTTCCCTGCCGATGATCCATGGTGTGGCCTTTTAGAAGGAAGATTGGGAGTTACTACATCCAATTTATACCGAAGAGAAAATGTAATTGCAGTAAGGGGTTGGACTGAAGAACTATTGAGCAGCCAGGAATATGATTTAATGTTCAGGATGCTTGTGGCAGGAAGTTTAGTCTTGTTTGACACAAAAATCATCAGCTATAACAGAGAACGAGTTAGTGGATCCATAACAAAATCTGATCCTGCTGGAAAATGGATTCGATTCATTAACTTAAGAGAAAGAATTTACCACTACTTATCGGCGAATTCCATGCTCAAACCAGAGCGTTTAGAATCATTTCGCAAAATCATGTTTGACAGTATTCGCATACTTTACAAGTACAATAAAAAAGAAGCGATTAAATTACATCAAAAATATATTCAACAAATCAAGATTAACGAGCCGACACTTTCTACATCAAAAAAATATCTATCGGTATATAATATTTTTGGATTTAGGATTGCTGAATTAGCAAGTAGAATTGTAAATCCACCAAACGACACCATTCATTAAAAAAGGAGTATACTTCTCAATGAAATTTTACTTGACATATGCCGAACCGCCATCTGGAGTTTTCTCTAGTCAGGTCGCTGATGTTATTTCATTTTTAAATCTTAAACTAAAAGCAGACATTCGACTTGTAGCTTTTATTTCATTACATGATTTTAATAATAACAGAAAAAAAATAAAGAAAGAATTATCGAATGCGATTATACTTCCCATGTTACCGAAAGCGACCTATTGGAGAATAAATGTTTTTCAATTGTGGATTTTATGTCTTTTGTTTCGGCCTACCACAATCATTGCCCGAAATGTAATCGCGGCTAATATGGCTCTTAAAATTAGAAATTCGACTCGTGTAAAAAATATTTGTTTTGATGGTCGGGGTGCCATTGCTGCGGAATGGAAAGAGTATGATGTCAATGTTGTGGATCAATGGAAAAAAGAAATAGATCAGCTAGAACAAAGAGCAGTTATTGAAAGTGATTATCGAATCGCGGTGACGGAAAAGCTCATCGATTATTGGCATAAACAATATAGTTACGCTTCCGGAAAGCATGTTGTAATTCCTTGTACCTTAAACAGTAGCTTTTCACCCAAAATACCGAGTGATATTGAGAAAAACCAAGCACGAGAAAACATAGGACTTGAGGCTCAAGACATTGTTTTGGCTTATTCTGGCTCTACTGCAGGTTGGCAATCATTTTCTACATTATACAATTACCTTGCTCCCTTCTTAAAACAAAAATCAGACAACAAAGTACTTTTTCTTTCTAAGCCTGAAGATAATATTCAGCAATTAGAAAAAGAATTCCCAGGTCAAATCATGCAAAAATGGGTCAATCATCATGATGTACCTACTGTTTTATCGGCGTGTGATATGGGAATATTAATTAGAGAGGACAGTGTAACCAATCGCGTTGCATCGCCCACAAAATTTGCAGAATATCTAAGTGCAGGTCTTCAGGTAATTATCACAGATAATATTGGTGATTACAGTGATTTTGTAAAGGAGTATCAATGTGGAATCATTGCTAACGGTAAACCCTTACCGAATATTCACAATGTCGATTTTACAACTCGATCTAGGATGATCAATCTTGTAAATCTACACTTTACAAAAAATGCACAATTAAATAATTACATTGAATTAATGAAAAATCTTAATTGAACTAAATTAAGATTCAATTAAACTATAGTAAATAAATATGAAAACACTTATCACTGGGGGGGCAGGATTTATTGGCAGCGCTGTGATCAGCAAACTGCAAAAAGAAAATCATGAAATATTTGTAATTGATAATCTTTCCTTTGGAAAAAGAGAGTTTATTTCAGTGCCAGATAGTCATTTCTTCCACATCGATATTCGTGACAAGGAAAAAATTGATGAAGCCTTTGCAATAATACAACCTGATATTGTAATTCATCTTGCTGCCGTTCACTTTATACCCTATTGTAACCAACATCCATACGAATCGAGCGATATTAATATTCGTGGTACAACCCATATACTTCAAGCATGTCAAAAGCAAAAAATAAAAAAATTATTTTTTGCTTCAACAGCGGCTGTATATCCAATTTATGACGAAGCAGTAACTGAGAAACATCAAACAGGTCCTTTGGATATTTACGGCTTAAGTAAATTGACAGGAGAACATTTGTGCAATGAATTTCATTTAATGACTGGTACACCAACCATTATTTGTAGATTCTTCAATGCTTTTGGTCCGAACGAAACCAATCCCCATTTGATTCCTGAAATACAAAATCAAGTCAATAGTGGATTACGAAAAATCAACTTAGGAAATTTAACTCCTAAGCGTGATTTTATTCATACTTCCGACATGGCCAATGCCGTATCTACCTTATTACAAAAAGTAAATTCCGGAATTGACACCTTCAATTTAGGGCGTGGTATAGAGTATGCGGTTACTGAAATCGTAGATGCTTTTACAGCAGAGTTAGGAGAGAAAATAGAAATTGAAGTAGATCCTACTCGTGTACGCAAAGTAGAACGCATGCATTTATTAGCAGATGTAAGCAAATTGAAGTCCGTTGGCTGGGAACCACTCATTGGGATTAACGAAGGAATTAGAACGCTAATCGAAAAATAACAACTGTGCGCAAACAACTTTTATTCATAACGGATGGGATTTTTCCTCATGCGGTTGGTGGAATGCAGCGTCATTCTTTCCTACTAATTGAAGAACTTGCAAAAACAAATCAAATTGATTTAATTGTTGTGCATCCTCACTCTCAGGTTGTCTTTCGTCCTGAATTAGGCATAAAAGAAATCAGTCTCCCTTTTAAATTTGAGGGTTTCTACATTAAAAAATGTTGGGAATATTCTAAACTTACCTATAAAATCATCAAACAATATCCTAATGCCATCGTGTATGCGCAAGGACTCAGTGTATTAAAAGGTTTACCTAAAATCGGAAATAGAACGATAGTCAATCCTCATGGATTAGAGCCTTTTCAAAGTTTGACATTCACAGATCGAATAAAAACGCTTCCGCTACGGTTATTAGAAAAATATCAATTCAAGCATGCGGCTAAAATTATTTCACTCGGGGGGAAACTAACGCACATTTTACACAAGGAAATAGTAAATGGAAAAAGTAAGGTTGTCGTTCTACCGAATGCTGTAAATCCTGGACCTCCACTCGAGCGGAAGTTTACAGATGAAAAAATTTCTTTACTCTTTGTCGGTCGATTTGCGTTCAACAAAGGAATAAACATTTTAATGGAAGCGGTTCGACAACTCAATAAAGAAGGGTACTCCAATCGACTTCAATTTAATATTGTAGGGAAAGGTCCTTTGTATGAACAGTATATTAAAGAATATAATTTCCCGAACGTGAATTTCGTGGGATTTGCAGATGATGAACTTTTAATCTCCTTATACCAAAGCAACGATTTATTTGTATTCCCAACTCTTTTTGAAGGCATGCCCACCGTAGTCTTAGAAGCTATGGCCGCCTCCATGCCCATCATTGTAACGGATACCGGAGCAACTGCCGAGTTAGTGAATTCCGACAACGGGTATATAATCGAAACGGCCAATATTAGGGCGCTAAAATGGGCGATTCAACAATTTTACCAATTACAACCTGAAGAAAAGAAAGCATTATCGGATAAATCATACCAAAAAGTGGTCGAAAAATTCACTTGGAAAAAAGTAGCTGGCCTGCATCTTGATTTATTTGATAATTTCATGGCCTAAGGATGCTTACCTACGCAAAAGAGAACTACCAATTCATCATCATCTCCCTCATATGGGTGTTTGTGGGGATTGCAGTTGATGTCACTTCCATGGCATTAGTTCCTGCTGCCTTTTTAATTTATCGCCAAAAAGGATATTATACAGAAATTGTATTATCCATTGCGTTAATATGTTATTTATCCGACAATCGACATTGGGAATTTAATTTTGCAACAACAGGAAAAGACATAGCACTACTAACAGCATGTGCCTTCTTTTTTCTCAATTCAAAAAATTTTCCACTAAGAAGTAAAATATACTATGCGTTTGTTCCCTTTTTTATATTAGCCTTCTTTCTAAGTACAAAACATCCTACTCCTATTTTATCCTTTCAAAAAACGCTTTCATTCTTTTTAATGGTGGCCGTAATCCCCAATTACTTTCTTCGTCAATTGCAAGTGGAAGGTCAAGATTTTTTAAGAAAGACAATATGGATGGGTACCATATTATACATCATAGCGTTTGTTATGATTTTTATTTTACCCGTAAATTGGACTTATTTAGAAGGTCGTTACAATGGACTTTTAGGAAATCCAAATGGCGTTGGCACATTTAGTACTTTGTTTTTCATTGTTGTTTACATTTCTATTGAAATGTATCCGAAAATATTTACAGTCCCTCAAAAAATTATAGTTTTTGGAGCAATTATCCTATCCATCTTATTGGCAAGCTCCCGTAATTCTATTTTTTCAATAATGATTTTCATGATGTTTGCACGATTTTATAAGCTTTCACCATGGATTGGATTTGTAATTGTGATTGTTGTTGCACTTTTATTTCAAATCATCAATGAAAACTTACCGTATATCATTACCAGTTTGGGATTGGGTGCTTACATGCGTGTAGAACATTTGAATGATGGATCAGGTCGATTAATAGCTTGGACTTTTGCGATGGAGCAAATTCAAAAATATTACTTCTTTCTAGGAAGGGGATTTGCTTTTGAGGAATGGCTCTTCGAAAAAAACAAAAATTGGTTAAATATACTCGGTCATCAAGGTGGAGTACACAATACCTACTTAGCTATTTGGTTAAATACAGGTATTGTTGGATTATGCTTTTACCTGTATGGATTCTTTTCAAATTTTATAAAGGCCTCAAGAAACAATCACCTTGCATTTCCAACCATGTTTGCCATCATGTTCTCCATTTCATTTGAAGCGTGGTTTCAAGCTTCCTTAAATCCATTTACCATCATTGCACTTTTAGCCATTACCTTATTACAGTATAATACACATGATGCCACCGCGAAAGAAAGCACTCTTCCTGTACTTTGAGCTTGCAGGCTATGTGCAAGCTTGTATGGAACAGTTGGCAGCTTCACACGAAGTTGAAGTACATCTTATGCGATATCCAATAGTTGCCGTTGCCCCTTTTCAATTCAATTTAAAAGAAAATATTAAATTGTACGAACGGAAAGATTATAATAATTCTTCTCTCGTAGAATTGGTAAAGCATCTTAATCCTGATTTTGTTTTTATATGTGGATGGGCGGACAAAGGATATATGGGCGTTGCGAAATATTTAAAAAAGAAAATTCCTGTAGTATTAAGTTTAGACAATCCTTGGCTTGGAACTTTAAAACAACGAGTGGCAAGTTTAATGGGACCATTATACCTCCCCGCATTGTTTACACATTGTTGGGTACCTGGAGAACCTAACGCCAAGTATGCCCGCAAACTTGGTTTTAAAAATGAGAGATTATTAATGGGTATGTATTCTGCAGATACTCCTTTGTTTGCAAGCTTTGAAGTACAAAATAGAGAAATTAAAAAACAATCCTTTCCACATCGTTTTATTTTCATGGGTCGCTATACCGAATTGAAAGGAATTCGTGAATTGTGGACAGCTTTCTCTTCACTCACCAATGAGGAGCGAAAAGATTGGGAATTATGGTGCATCGGAAAAGGGGAATTAGATGCTGAATTTCCAAATCATCCATCCATCAAAAAGATAGGATTTGTTCAACCGGAAGAGTTAGCTCCTTACTTAGCACAAACTGGTGTATTTATTCTTTCTGCTCACTATGAGCATTGGGGGGTGGTTGTCCATGAATTTGCTGCAGCAGGTTTTCCTCTCATTTGCAGTTCAACAACCAGTGCTGCTACAGCATTTCTACATGAAGGAAAAAATGGTTTTTTTACACAACCAAAAAGCGTTTCGTCCGTAAGGGCAGCCATCATAAAAACCATTCAGTTAAATGATGATGCTTTGCTTAGCATGGGAGAAGAAAGTAAAAAATTGGCACAGAATATAACACCCATAACGTGGGCCGACACTGTTTGGAAAATAATGGAACAATAATACTATGTGTGGCATAAGTGGAATATATGGATTGAAAAGCACGGACATAGCGTATCGTTATGTTACTGCCATGAATGATGCAATTGCACATCGTGGACCTGATGACGATGGATTGTTTATTGAAGAAAATATTGCTTTAGGACATCGTCGTCTCGCTATTTTGGATTTAAGTCCTGCAGGCCATCAACCTATGTTTGATCATTATGATCAGCTTTGCATTGTTTTCAACGGAGAAATTTATAATTTTAAGGAAATCAGAAAAGAACTTCCAAATTATCTTTTCAAATCACAAAATGATACTGAAGTAATTCTTGCGGCCTATTTAACTTGGGGTAAAGAATGTTTACACAAGTTCAATGGGATGTTTTCTTTTGCTATTTGGAATAAACAAACCAAGGAATTATTTATTGCACGTGACCGATTGGGGATTAAACCACTTTACTATTCGATGCAAAATGAAGTTTTCTTATTCAGCTCTGAAGTGCGTGGCATCTTAGCGTCTGGACTTGTGCCTCGAAAAATTAATAAGGAAGTATTGCAAGAGTATTTTAGCTATCAAACAGTTCATGCACCCAACACGCTTGTAAAAAATATCTTTATGCTTTTACCAGGGCATCATCTCACCTTAAAAGATGGGAAAATGGATATTCAACGCTGGTGGTCACCACGTGAGAATTATTCGAATGCTTCTGAAGGAAAAAAATATACTGAAGTATGCAAAGATGTACATACACTACTTTACAACGCTGTTGAAAGAAGATTAATAAGCGATGTACCCTTTGGTGCATTTTTAAGTGGCGGAATCGATTCTAGTGCTGTTGTGGGATTGATGAGTCAGATTCAAACTCAACAAGTAAAAACATTTACCATTGTTTTTGACGAAGAAGAATTTAGTGAAGCTAAATTTGCGCGATTAGTTGCGAATAAATTTGGAACCGATCATCATGAATTCAGACTTACTCCAGAAGATTTCCTCCGTGAATTACCTGAAGCGCTCGATTCACTAGACCATCCCAGCGGAGATGGTCCCAACTCGTATACGGTATCTAAGATTACTCGTCAGGCTGGAATCACGATGGCACTATCCGGTTTAGGTGGAGATGAAATCTTTGCAGGTTATCCAGTATTCAATCGCAGTTTAAAATTACAAGAACAAGCTTGGCTTTATCAAATCCCACATTCATTAAGACAATTGGCAGGTAGCCTTTATGCGGGCATGAAGAAAGATACTTCTTCCGCAAAAATGGCACAAGTATTAGGATTAAAGGATGCAAGTTTAAGAAATACATTTCCGCTCTCCAGGCAAGTTGGATCACCAGATTATGTAAAATCCATTCTTAGTCTAAAAACTTTTTCCGCGGATGCGATGCAACGAGTTTTAGATATTGAATTGGACCATAACGGTAAGGCATTACCGCTATTAAGTCAAGTCAGCATTGCAGAAATTACCAGTTACATGCAAAACGTATTACTTCGTGACACGGACCAGATGAGTATGGCAGTGGCTTTAGAGGTGCGAGTACCGTTCTTAGATTATCAGTTAGTAGAATATGTGTTAGGAATCTCGGACGAATACAAAAAGCCCATCATTCCTAAAAAATTATTAGTAGATAGCTTAGGCTCTTTACTTCCACATGAGGTGGTACATCGGCCGAAGATGGGATTCGTATTCCCTTGGGAAGTATGGTTACGAAAAGAACTGAAGCCCTTGTGTGAGCAATCCATTCAAAATTTAGCAAAGCGAGATTTCATTCAGGGTGACTATCTGTTAGATACTTGGAGTCGCTTTCAAAAAGGAGATAAGCAGGTGCGCTGGCTCGACATGTGGTTATGTACAGTGCTAGAAAATTGGATGGAAAAGAACCAGATCAATTCCTGATCTTTGCAAAAGTGAATCAAAAGAAAAAAATATTAATTTTCGTAGACTGGTATTTACCGGGATACAAAGCGGGTGGTCCCATTCGATCTATTGCAAATATGTATAGTCAATTAAAGAATGATTATGACTTTCGTATTGTTACTTCGGATATGGATTTACACGAAACAACTCCATATGCGAATATTATTAGCGACCGATGGACAAAAGGGCCAGATGGGTGCGACGTCATTTATTTGTCACAAGTAAAACGGAGTTACAAAGAGATCGTTAAGATCATAAAAGAAGAGCGTGCCGACTTCATTTATCTGAATTCGGTATTCTCTAAAGTGTTTACCGTTTTTCCATTACTTGCACGAAAGCGACACTTTCCGGTTCGTAAAGTAATTTTAGCTCCTCGAGGAATGTTAGGACAAGGTGCATTGCAAATTAAATCTACAAAGAAAAAAGTCTTCTTAACATGGATGAAAGTAACTGGACTCTGTTCAACGATTCGATGGCATGCCTCTTCTACTTCTGAAGAAGCAGAAATAAAAAAAATATTTGGAAAAAGTGCAAACACAAAAGTAGCTTTGAATTTAAGTGAAGGAAGAGAAATAAAGCCCATTAAAAAAGTAAAGAAACAAGGAGAAATGAAAATTGCATTTCTTTCGAGAATATCCTTCAAAAAAAACCTAGAAGGGACATTACACTTACTTGCAAAAACATCAACACAACATCAAATTCAATTTGACATTTTTGGACCAATCGAAGATGCACTGTATTGGTCGAAGTGTGAATCCATAATAGCAACCTTACCACAACATATTAAAGTGAATTACAGGGGCGCCATTGCCAATGATAAGGTTGCTGAAACGCTTAAAAACTATCATTTCAGTATTTTACTTACCTTTAATGAAAATTTCGGTCATTCCATCATTGAAAGTATGGCTGCAGGTTGTCCGGTTATCATTAGTGATCAAACGCCTTGGAGAAACCTTGAAAAAAGCTTAGCAGGATGGGATGTATCATTACAAGATGAAAATAAAATTCTTAAGGTGTTACATGATGCTGCAGAGATGAATGATGAAACCTATAATACTTGGAATCAATCTGCACAAAGTTTCGCTAGCAACATTATATTTCATCCGGAATCGATACAACAACATAAAGAACTCTTTTCCTAAAAAAGAGAAAAAATGTCAATAGGAAAAACAGATTTATCAACCTACAATAACAGCTGGTATCAACCGGGTGGGAATATTATTTCTAGAACATGTTGGTACTTCATTAATATTTTATTTTTCATGAATCAATTGAACCCCTTTAGTGGACTAAAAGTTTTTTTACTTCGGTTATTCGGCGCAAAGGTGGGGAGAGGCGTTGTGATTAAACCTGGAGTAAATATTAAATATCCTTGGTTACTGTCTATTGGCGATTACACTTGGATTGGAGAGCGCGTATGGATCGATAATTTAGCGAGAGTGACCATTGGAAGCCATTGTTGTTTGAGTCAAGGTGCTTTTATCCTCTGCGGCAATCATAACTATAAAAAGACCACTTTTGACCTGATTGTCAAACCCATTACCCTTGAAGATGGGGCTTGGGTAGGTGCTATGTCGGTAGTTTGCCCGGGAGTAACGCTAAAAACACATTCCGTATTAACGGTTGACTCGGTAGCTACAGAAACCTTGGAAGCCTATTCACTGTATAAAGGAAACCCGGCACTAAAAATTCGGGACCGAAATATTTCTGATCAATAATTTGTCATTCACATGAAGATATCCATTATTACCATAACCTATAACAGTGCTGCCACTGTTGAAGATACTATCAAATCGGTAGTCATGCAAGACTATCCGAATGTTGAATATTTAATCATTGATGGAAAATCGAAAGACGCTACTTTACAAATTGCAGAAAAGTACAAAGACAAAATTTCAAAGATAGTTTCCGAAAAAGACAAAGGGTTATACGATGCTTTAAACAAAGGCATCAAGCATGCTACTGGTGATATTATTGGCATGTTGCACTCTGATGATTTATATTCGAATCCACAAGTACTCAGTAATATTGTTAAAACTTTTCAAAACAATCCAGATGCCGAAGGTGTTTATGCTGATTTAGTATTTGTAAATCGCAACGACACGGACAAAGTGATGCGCACATGGGAATCGGGAACTTATCAAGAGGGAGATTTCTTAAAAGGATGGATGCCACCGCACCCTACTTTCTTTGTTAAAAAAGAAACTTACGAAAAACATGGTGGATTTAACACTGAATTAAAACTATCTGCCGATTACGAATTGATGCTTCGTTTGATTCACAAGAATCAAATTAAATTAGCCTATTTAAACGAGGTCATTGTGAAGATGAGAATGGGTGGTGTAAGTAATGTAAGTTTCTTCGTAAAGTTAAAAGCCAATTTAGAAGACAAGATGGCATGGAAGATTAACGGGATGAAACCAAAGATGACCACCATGATCATGAAGCCTCTTCGAAAGCTTGGACAATATTTTAAGAGAGCGTATCATTTATTTTTCTATTGATAAAAGCAGACGGCCGTTTCTAATGGTCATGCCTTTGTCCTGCACCACTTTTTAAAATAAATTCACTGCTGATTAGATATGCTCCTGATGTAACAACAATTTCGCCTTCTTTTATTCCTGAAAGTATTTCAACTAGGTAGTTATTTTCTATGCCTGTTTCTACCATTCGCTGTTCAAAGGTGGTTTCGTCTGATTTAATCCAAACCGTTTTCATTTTTTCTAATAGAAGGGCTGATTTGGGGACGGATAGAACGGATTTACTTGTCTTTTTAGGATTAACATAAACCATCATTCCGGGGATGAGTTTGCTTTTTGCATTGTCAATTTTAATGCGAAGCAGTTGAATTTTACGACCTGCTTCTACACTTGGATTATTGAACACAAGGCTACCATTGTAAATTTCATCAGGTGATGTCGCAGAATAAATCTGAAAGGAACTGTTACCGCTTATTTTTTCGCTAGCATAAGCCTGTGCCTCTACCCAAACTTCTTTCAGTTCTGATATCCTTATGAGTAAAGTTCCTTCTTCAACATACATTCCTTCCTTTACTGCCACTTCGGTAACATATCCTTGTGCCTGAGAATAGAAAGTGATTTGTGGTGATGCCGTTTTATTTTTTTCCACTTCCGAAATCTGATTTTCAGTTAACCCCCATAGCAATAGTTTATTTCTGGAAGCAGTGACCATGTCGTCCAAAAAATTGTTGGAGGTATTGCCTTGTCCCCTTCTCTCAGTCAACAAGAGAAATTCTCTTTCATCCGCAAATAGTTGTTCGCTGTAAATACTGTAAACAGGATTTCCTTTTCGGAGATACTCGCCCGATGTTTTGATGTAGAGTTTATCAATTCTTCCTTTTACCCTGCTGCTGATTGTGCTTACCTGTTCTTCGTCAATAGCAACTGTGCCAAGTATTGTTGATGTGGGAAAAATGCTTTTGAATTTTACAGTATCTGTTTCAATCCCGGCTAACTTTTGCTGCCGCTTGTCAAGGGTGATAAAATTGCCATTGTGTCCTTCATGTTTTTTTTCCTTTTGCTGAACTTTAATGAGTGCCATACCGCAGACAGGACAAGCACCAGGTGAATTGCTCTTCACACTTGGGTGCATGGGACAAGTATAGTATTCGTTGTCTTTATTTTCTGCATGATTCTCATGTTTGCTTTTACAGCTAAAAAATATAAGTACAACTGAAATAAAAAAAATAATTACTTTTTGTGTCATTTTAATTATCGTTTAAGAATGTTTCACTGTCTATCAAATATCCTGCGTGTTCTGCTACTTCTTCATTTGCTGAAAGTCCGCTGATAACGGTGGACATGCCGTTAGTTACAGGACCTGTAATTACTTTGCGTAATTGAAAAAACCCTGTTCCGCTTTGTGTCATTCCGGTTTTTACCCACACGAAAGAATTTAAACCTGTGCGATATATTGCCGATGCAGGAATTTGACCCAGATAGCTATCGGGGTTATTTGCTGTCAGCGGTATTTCAGCCGTTACAAGCGAATTTATTTTCAATTCACCTTTAACATTTGGTAATGTAATTCTTATCCTGATAAATCGCTGTTTGTTCTCTTCAAAGGTTTGCTCTATCAATTCGATTTTTCCGATTAGTCGTCTATCAGGAAAGAGTTCTGAAATTATTTTAGCCGAACTATTTTCGGTAATGGCTGCATGAAATTCAGAAGAAATGGAAACTATTGCCCAAACATTTTGCAAATCATTTACACTGAAAAGTGTTTCCCCTTTATTGATATACATGCCTTCACGAATTTGAGAAGCGGCAGAACCGAAAGCTTTTCCTGAATTGCTTTTTGCTGTCATGCTCATATTATTCACAGCAGTTTTCTGTTTAACATCATCACCTGCCATACTTTTTGTTTCGGAATTGAAAATTACATAACCATCGGATGGACTGTAAACCGCAATTGTTTGAGTGAATGTTTTATTCTTCTCTAATTGCAAAATCTGATTTTCAGTAATGCCTAACAATTTCAATTTCTGTTTTGATTGTTCCAAGAGCGACTTTTCTTTTTCTGACTTCAACAGAAATAAATGCTCCTCTTGAAAGGTATTAATTTCGGGACTATACAGTTCTAAAATTTTATCACCTTTTTTTACATACTGCAAATCATATTTCACATAAAGTTTTTCAATCCTTCCGCCAAATCGGGCGGAAACAGTTTGGTTGTTGTTTCTGTCATAGTCAATGTATCCTTGTGCTTTCAGGATTTGTGTTTTGCTTTGTGTCGATAATTTTACAGTTGCCTGTCTTGATAAAACTTGTTTATTGGGAGCGGTAATCAATTGCTCAATGTTTTCGATATCGGGCAAACTATTTAGTGCCTGATGGGAATTGTGTTCCTTTTCAGAGTTCTTACAACCTTGAAACAGAAGTGCCGATAGTAGCAATACCGAAAATAAAATATGTATTCTCATTTTTTTCATAAACAACAATTTTCTCCTGTTTGAATTGATGGACATTTAACTGTCCCATAGCTACAATAAACACAACAGTCGCCCTTTAATGGTTTTATTCTTGTTTTGCAATTGTCGCATTCATAAAAGTAAACACATGCATCTGTTGGCATAAGCTCTGTTTTTTTGTGTCCGCAGTTTGGACAGGTAATTGTTGATTGAAGTTCCACTGTTTTACTATTGAAAGTTGTGCAAGTTTTGGAAGTGCTGTGCATTTTGTTTCGTTTATAGTTCCAAATTGTCGCAACGAAAAGTCCAAGCATACTGGCATACAAAAAGTAAATCCAATGTTGGCTGTCGTTGAAGTAATAACCGTAGAAAACTAAATGTACGCTCGGAATTGCAACCAACAAAGGATAAGCGCATCGGTGTTTGCGATATGAAATGTAAAGTCCGATTACAGAAACTAAAACCATTGCCTGAAAAATCCACATCGTCCAACCGCCAAATAGTTCAAAACTTCCAAGTCCAAGAGCCGAAGCCATAACTGCGAACAATGGAAAACAACAAGGAGAAAATAATGCAGTCAAAAAAAGTCCAATAGTTCCAATTTTGTCAATGTTTGCTTTTAACTTCATTGTATTACCTAATTTCTTTTTCGTATTCATATTCGGCTTCTAAATTCAATATGTTGAACAATTTGTCATACAACTCCGTCCTTTTCATCAACAACATTTCCCACGCATCAAGCAATACGAATAAATCTCCCGTGTTTTGCTTATAGGCAAGTAAATTGGCTTGCAGATTATTTTCAAAAGCAGGAATAATTTCTTTCTTATAATTTTCATACTGTCCAGTTTCGTAGTTGAGCATGATGAGTTTTTCCGATAACATTCTTTTTGCCATTAGTTCCATGGTTTGCTTTTCCTGTTCCATTGCCTGAATTTGAAAACCAACTGACTTTGCTTCTGAATTATTCATTTTTGATGACCAAGGCACGAAAGGAATTGTCATCATTCCCATTACTGACCATTGATTTGGCATTCCAAACATTTGCATGTGTTCACCTCGTACTCCAAAATCCGGTCGGTTTCCTATTTTCATTACTTTTTGTTCTAACTGCATGGACTGAATGTATTTTGACATTGCTGTAATATCACTTCGGTTTGAAATGTTGCTTGTATCGTTTGATGTGTAAGAATAATTCTGTGGTTCAATCAATGTATCAATTTCAAAAGTCGAATTCACATCCTGAACCATCAGGATGTTTAAACCGATATTGCTTTCTGCAATTATCCCCAACAGCATGTATTGCATGTTTTTCAATTCTGCCAACTTCGCTTTTGCTTTGAAAATAGTTTGTAATTGAGACTGATTGCTGCTGAATTTAGCTTCTGCGGTAGTAAGAAGTAGATTTAAAATTACTTCGCTTTCTGTAATTAAGATTTGCTTTCGTTCATTAACAAAACGGTTGTAGTATAAAATCTTTGCTTCCTTTCTTAATTCATTTTTTGTCCAATTGCCTTTACTTTTTTCTATTTCAGAAAGGGAACTGAGATAATTTTTCTTAGCGTTCAGTTTGCTTTGGTTGGGTATCATTTGTTCAATAGAAAAAGCGATGCCCGCCTGATTCATCGGGTCGTTCTTTTCCTTCAACATCATCATATTGTAAGGGAAACGCATAAACCCTGTTGAAAAAGTTGGAGGCATCCAAGATCTTGCACCTTCAGTTTTGGCTTGCAGTGCCTGAATGCTATATTGGTATTGAATGATGGAAGGATAATTTGCTTCTACCTGCTGCAAAAGTTTTTCCAAGGAAATGTAAGTGGAGTCTTGTGCATGAACACAACATGCGGAGAGAAGAAGCAAGAAGACTACTATTTTATTTTTCATGGTCACAGTCCTTTAAATATTTTTTAAAATAAAATCAACTCTATCATCCGGAGGAAGCACTGGAACATGCACAACAGGAAATGGCAAAGATTCATAAACTTTTGTGATGAGCATATGAATTTTCTTTTGTGATTCTGCATTTTCATTCCTTGCATAATCGTTTACCAATGGAAGGCAATCGAGTATAAAAACCTTTTTATAAGATACAGTTAGCAATGCTTTCGTTAGCCTTTCATCTTGTACAAGATTTAAAAAACGATAATAAGCAAGTGCATCAGGAATTGCACGGTCAAGAAAAACAAGAACATTGGGTGCAATTTCATTTTCCTGTTCAATCTGCATATTCAAAACTCCTAACTGAAATTCCTGTTGATTATCTCTGACTTCTTCTATGGTTCTTCCCTTCAATCGTTGAGTATCTAAGAAATGCCTAGCATGTTCCATTGTTGTAATATATCCTCTATCTTTTAGCAAGTTTACGGTTGTTGTTTTACCTGAACCGGGTCCGCCTGTGATAACATACCAATTTGTTTGCCTAGTGGGTTTATTGATGATATTTATTGACATTGCTCTACAGTATAATTTTTGTCCGTTTTAAAATTTGATTAATTAAAAGTGAAAGCAAACTGAATCCAAACATAACTGCAAGGTCTTGTCCGCTTGGAGAATGTAATAACAATGCTTTAGCCACAGGTGGAATGAAATATGCCCCTAGCGTAATTAAAAGGCAAATTCCAATGGCATACCATACATATTTATTAGTGAAAACATCTGATTTGAAAAATGATTTTGAATTTTCTGTTGTCATACTGAATACATGCAAAAGTTGACAAAGGATAAGCGTGACAAATAAAATGTTGTTACATAATTCCGGATTCCATGATTCGGAATTGTGCATGGTGAAGTGTGTAAATAAAACAGCGCCAAATGTGCATACAGACATCACAAATGCATAAACAAAAATTGACTTCCACCTTTCGCTATCAATAATCGGTTCATTTGAATTTCGTGGTGGTTGTTTCATTATTGAATCGTTCCCTTTAGTAACTCCAAGTGCAAGTGCAGGCAAAACATCAGTTACAAGATTGATGTATAAAATCTGCAAGGCGAACAAACCGAAATGAAAGTTAAAAATGGATGCAATAGAAACAATTAGCAATTCACTGATGTTGCACGAAAGCAAATACATAACAAACCTCCGGATGTTTTCAAAAATGATTCTGCCCTGTTTAACAGCAATAACAATAGATGAGAATGAATCATCTTTAAGTATCATGTCGGAAACTTCCTGAGCTACCTGTGTGCCCCGCATTCCCATCGCAATGCCAATGTCAGATTTCTTTAATGCCGGAGCATCATTCACTCCATCTCCTGTCATGCCAACCAGCAATTTGCTTTCCTGTAATACCGAAACCAAATCCAGTTTTTGTTTCGGGCTGACACGGGCAAAGATTTTTGTATTACTCCACTTTTGTTTTTCCTCTTTAGAAAGATTTTCGAAGGGAAGCATTTCCCTTCCATGAATTACACTTTCGTTTTCTGAATCTATTAAACCCAATTTCAATCCGATATTCTTTGCAGTTGCGGGATGGTCGCCTGTTATCATGATTACATTTATTCCGGCTGATTTACATTCCTGTATGGCGGCACTCACTTCTTCGCGTAATGGGTCGAGCATGGTGATTAAACCTGCAAAAACAAGTTGCTCAGACAATTTTTCAGGCACCTCATTGGTTTCACGAAATGCTGTTGCAATAATTCTCAATCCTGATTGTGCAAGTTTTTCTCCTTCACTTATCCACTTCCTTTTATGTACTTCAGTCATCGCAATTTGCTTTTCATTTTCTAGATAATGAGTGCATCGCTCCAACAATTCATCAACTGCTCCTTTGGCAACAATCACATTTGCTCCTTCTGACTCATGAATCGTTGCCATGATTTTTGTTTCAGATGAAAACGGCTCCTCCCTTATTTTTGGATACTTAGTGCGGTAATTTTCTATGTCAATTCCTTCTGAATAAGCAAATTTTAGTAATGCAATTTCCATTGGGTCACCTACTTCCATTGATTCACCATTTATTAAATCAAGTTGTGCTGTATTGCATAACACAGCAATTTTATTTATCCATCTGTGTGACTTCTCGTCTGAAGGTGCATTACGATTATTTAAATTAACTTTAATTTCCGTTTTGCCCTCAGCAGATAAAATAGAAGTAACTTCAATTTTATTTTGCGTAAGCGTTCCTGTTTTATCCGTGCAAATCACATTTACTCCACCAAGCGTTTCAACAGCTTCCAACTTTTTTACAATCACATTGTGTTTTGCCATCTTTAACATTCCCTGTGCAAGTGCAAGCGTTGCAACAATCGGCAATCCTTCGGGTATAGCAGCCACGGCAAGAGCAATGGATGTTTTCAGCATTTCCACAATCGGGTCTCCATATAAAACTCCGGCAATGAAAATAATTACAACCAACGCAATTGTTATCATAATCAGTTTCTTGCTGAACTCTTCCAATTTTTTTTCTAATGGCGTTACTGCCTGCTCTGCTCCCTGCACCAACGAAGCAATTTTACCAAGCTCTGTGTTCATTCCAATTCCCGTTACAAGTGCTTTGGCATTTCCATTGGTTGCAAAAGTCCCGGTATAAATCATATTCATCCGCTCGGCAAGCGATGTGTCCTTTGCTAATATTTTATCCTCCTTTTCAACGGGCATAGATTCACCTGTCAATGCAGATTCATTTACTGAGAATTGCGATAGATTAAAAATACGTGCATCAGCAAGAATCATATCACCCGCTTCGAGAAATAAAATATCACCGGGAACAATTTCGGAAGAAGGAATTTCGATAAGTTTTTTATCACGAAATACTTTTGCATTCACCTGTGTCATTCTTTTTAAAGCATCCATTGATCGTTCTGCCTGAAATTCCATAACAAATCCTATGACTGCGTTTATGACTATAACAGCAAGAATTGCAAAACCATCTAACCACTCTTTGAAGAAAAAAGAAAGACCCACTGCTACCAGTAGCATGTAAACCATCGGACTTGTGAACTGTGTAAGAAAAATCAGAAATGGGCTTCTTGCCTTTTTCTGTTCAATATCGTTTTTACCAAATGATTGTTGCCGTTTTTTTACTTCAACATCCGACAAGCCATCAGCAGCACTTGTATTTAGCTGGCTGCATATTTCCTCCGTTGAAAAGGTATGAGCATCATTTAAAATATATTGAATTGCAGTCATCTGTGAACTTCTTAATATGTAAAAAATTTAATTTCCGATTTGGTCATCTTTGAATAAAAGACAAGGTCTTTTTTGGTTTCCTTTGACGAATATACCAAGTGGTCAAGTCCTGCCCATAACAAAAACCAACCTGCCGGTTCAAAAAGCACCAGTAAAAAATGGATATGGTATTTAGCTTGTTGCATAAACGACAAATAGCTTGCTGCAAGCATTAAGGATATACCAATAACAGTTAAGAGTATTCCTTTTCTATTTGCTCTCTTTACATCGCTTTGCACTTGCTTATAAGCATCTTTGAAATGAGAATGAAGTCTATGAATTATTACTTTTTCATCCCGCTCATTCCGTGCGGAAACTGGTAGCAAAATTTTTAAAGACATATTATTTCCGTCTTTATTTCTTGAAAAGCTTTTTGCCTGAATAATAAAATCATCAGACAATGCTCTTTCTGAATACTCACTTGGGTCAAAAGCAGAAAATATATCATTATAGGAACTAAGCAATACGCTTATCTCCACAAGTTTAAGCATGGATTGTTCTAATGCAGGATCTATTTTTTTTTCCATGTTTCGTTAATCTTTTATTTCCAAGTATTCTACTTTGCCCTGCTTTCTTATTTCACGCTCTTTTACCATTTGATAAACCACTGGCAAAACGATTAATACGAAAAGCGTAGAGGTAATCAGTCCGAACACAAAAGGTATTGCAATCGGTTTCATTACATCGCTTCCTACACCTGTTGCCAAAAGAATTGGCAACAATCCAATCATGTCTGCCATTACAGTCATTAGTTTAGGACGGACACGCATCACCGCACCTGAAAAAACTGCTGTCTGAACTTCTTCCTGTGAAAGTCCTGCACTCTTCTTTTTTTCTACCGCATCGTGTATTGCTTCATTCATGTACACAATCATTAACACACCTGTTTCTACTGCAATACCGAATAAGGCTATAAATCCTACAGCAACGGCAACTGAAAAGTTCACATTAAAAAAATACATGGAATAAACACCACCTATGAGGGCAAGGGGAATGCTCGAAAGCACAATGAGCATTTCTTTGGCAGAACGAAAAGTGAAATACAAAACAAATGCAATGATGAGAAGTGTGATTGGAATAATGATTTTCAAACGCTTTTCAGCACGGACTTTACTTTCATATTGTCCGCTCCAATTGATGAAATACCCCTTTGGAAGATTTTTAAAATCGGATTCGATTTTTTCTTTGGCATCTTTTACTACGCTACCCATGTCCCTACCTCGCACATTAAACAAAACCGTTCCGCGCAGCATGGCATTTTCAGAACTAATCATTGGCGGACCCTCTGAAATTTCTAAATCTGCAACTGCGGATAATGGGATAACACCATAGTCGAGTGTTTGTAAAGGTGTGCGTTTTATTTCCTCAATATCACTTCTGAAATCCTGAGCTAAACGCATGGCAATACTGAAACGCTGTCTGCCTTCAATGGTATTGGTCAATGGCATTCCACCCAACGCCATTTCAATAATCATGTTCACTTCTTCCACCGAAAGGTTGTAACGGGCAATTTCTTCACGCTTAACTTTTACATCAAGATACTTTCCACCGGTAAGCTGCTCTACATACAAATCCGCTAGTCCTTCAATACCCTGTAATGATTTCTCAATTTGTCTTGAAAGGTTATAAATAGTATCTAAGCTTTGTCCGTAAATTTTTATTCCAATATCAGTTCGCACTCCGGTTGAAAGCATATTGATACGGTTTATTATGGGTTGTGTCCATCCGGATGTTACACCCGGTATCTGCACCTTTTCATTTAGTTCCGAAATCAATTTTTCGGTGGTCATGTCTTTACGCCATTCCGATTTTGGTTTCAGTATGATGATGCTTTCAATCATACTCATGGGAGCATTGTCGGTGGCTGTGTACGCCCGCCCCGCTTTGCCTAATACGTTTTCTACTTCGGGAAAACTTTTAATGATTTTGTCCTGCACCTGTAAAATGCGTTTGGCTTCGTTGTTGGAAACATCAGGCAAAGTAACAGGCATAAATAAAAGTGAACCTTCATCTAATGGCGGCATAAATTCAGAACCCAACTTCAATACAAATGGGATACTTCCTAAAACAATTAGAACAGCAATAGCGATTACCATTTTTTTCCATCGCTGACACAATCGTAATACGGGGCTGTAAATTTTAATGAAGAAATTAGCAATAGGATTTCTGCTTTCTGGAATTAGTTTTCCTTTCAAAAGTGAACGCAATAGCATTGGAACAATAAACAATGCAACGATAACAGAACCAATCATGGTAAATGTTTTTGTCCAGACCAATGGCGAAAACAATTTTTTTTCCTGACCTTCCAAAAACAATATAGGAGCAAATGAAATGAGTGTAACCAAAATGGAAAAGAAAACGGCTCTTCCTACTATGCGTGATGAACGCTCAATTATTTTAATGCGTTCTTCTTCACTTAGCTCTTTTGTGTTTCCTATTCTTTCCTTTCCCATTATTCCTCTGTTTTTAAAACTGCCTTTACCAAACCTTTATATGCATTTTCAGTCATTACAATTCCGGCATCCACTAAATCGCCAATGGCGAGAGCAATGCCGCCAAGCGACATGATGTTGAGTGAAATGCCAAATAGTTTCACCAACATAAAACCAATTAATACAGACAAGGGAATGGTTACTATTGCAACTGTTGCACTACGCACATGAAAAAGAAACAGTAACACAACGAGAGCCACGACAATAATTTCTTCAATTAATGCCTCTTTCAAAGTTGCAATGGCAGCTTCAATCAAGTTGCTGCGGTCGTAAGCGATTTTAATTTTTACTCCGGGTGGTAAGCCATTTTCCACATCGCCTAATCTTTCTTTCACACGGTCAATAACCTCTTTAGCGTTTTCACCATAACGTGCTACTACAACTCCTCCAACTACTTCACCTTCTCCGTTTTCATCTACTATTCCTAAACGAATGTCACTGCTCATTTGCACATCAGCCACATCTTTCATTTTTATGGGAATCGATTTGAATGAGCCAACAGCAATTTCTTCAATATCTTTTATGTTTTTGATATAGCCCAACCCCTGTATCAAGTATCCCATTCGGTTCATTTCGTAAATGCTTCCGCCCACATCACGGTTATTTGCTTTCAATGCGTTTGCCACATCCATTGCAGAAACATTGTAGTAAACCAATTTGTGTGGATTGATACTTACCTGATATTGTTTTTGAAATCCACCAAAGGATGCTACTTCGCTAACGCCTTCCACATTTTGAAGGGCAAATTTTACATACCAGTCTTGCACTGCCCGCAACTCTCCTAAATCGTAACCATCGCCTTGTAATGTATACCAGAATACATGACCAACTCCTGTTCCATCGGGACCAAGTGTTGGAGTTACGCCTTGTGGCATTGCTTTTTGAGCAAAGTTCAGTCGCTCTAAGACACGGGTTCTTGCCCAGTAAATTTCATCTTCGTCATTGAAAATGACGAAGATGAAACTCATGCCGAACATGGAAGCAGCACGAATGGATTTGATATTCGGAATACCCTGCAAATTGGAAACTAACGGATAAGTGACTTGGTCTTCCATGATTTTTGGATTTCGCCCCATCCATTCGGTGTAAACGATAACCTGATTTTCTGAAAGGTCAGGAATAGCATCAACGGGAGTAGTCATCACTGACCATACACCACCGACCACAATCATCAAAATTCCAATCCACACAAAGAAGCGATTGTGCATTGACCATGAAATAATTTTTTCTATCATGCTAATTTCCTTTTTAGAAGTTGGGCATTTATCGCAACTACAATAGTGCTTAAACTCATCAAGACAGCACCAACTGCCGGACTAAGCATAATGCCCCATTTATACAAAACACCTGCTGCCAACGGAATTGCAAGAATATTATAGCCCGCTGCCCACCAAAGGTTTTGTATCATTTTATTATAGGTTGCTTTTCCGAACAAAATAAGGTTAGCGATATCTTTTGGGTTGGAGTTTACTAAAATAATGTCTGCTGTTTCCGCTGCCACATCAGTGCCTGAACCAACTGCAATACCTATATCCGCTTGTGCCAATGCAGGTGCATCATTTACTCCATCGCCTGTCATGGCAACAAATTCACCTTTCTCCTGAAGCTCTTTTACTTTCTCTAATTTATCATGCGGTAATACATTGGCTAAAAAGCCGTCCATTTTTAATTCATCGCTTACTTTCTTTGCAACCTTTTCATTGTCGCCTGTAAGCAGCAAATTTTTTATTCCTGCTTCTTTGAGTAGTTGAATTGCTTCAAAAGAGTTTTCTCTTATCTGGTCGGAAAATGTAAAACACCCTACTACTGCTTTATCCACCATCACATACACAACTGTTCCTTCAAATTCATCCTTTGTTTCATTAATACTAATGTTTTGTTCTTTCAGGTAATTCGGTCCCACTACTTTAATTTCTTTTCCTTCAACAATTCCTTCCAACCCTTTACCCGGAAGGTAATTGAAGTTTTCTGCTTTAGGAATTGTGATGTTCAATTCTTTCACTTTTTTTAATAAACCAGTTGCGATGAAATGTTCAGAATGCTGTTCAATGCCTGATGCAAGACGAAGCAATTCCTTATCTTCAAAATTTTGGTTCAACACTTTAACTTCCTGCAACTGATGTGTGCCTTTTGTAAGTGTTCCTGTTTTATCAAAAATGATTGTGGTAATTAATCGTGCATTTTCAAAAGCGGTTCTGTTGCGAATGAGCAATCCTTTTTGTGCGGAAATAGAAGTTGAAATGGCTACCACTAAAGGCACAGCTAACCCTAACGCATGAGGACAAGAAATTACCATTACTGTGACCATTCTTTCTAATGCAAATACGAAAGGGAAACCCAACAGCAGCCAAACTGCAAGTGTTATGACACCACCACCTAAAGCCACAAAAGTCAAAACTTTTGCTGCACGGTCGGCAAAATTTTGTGTTTTTGATTTTACTTTCTGAGCATCTTCAACCAACTTCACCACTTTATTTAGATAGCTATCATTTCCGGTGCTGACTACTTTAATTGTTAAAGAGCCATTACCATTAACAGCACCGCCAATCACTTTACTGTCCGTTTCTTTTTTAACGGGTTTGCTCTCGCCTGTAAGCATACTTTCGTCTAGATAACTTTCACCTTCCAACACAATTCCATCAACAGGAACTTTTTCGCCCGGCTTTACCATTATTATATCATCCTTTTTTAGTTGACTTACATTCACTTCTTCAACTGAACCATGATGTATCAGGTGTGCCGATGAAGGCATCATCTTTACTAATAATTCAAGTGAACGGGAAGCACCCATTACCGACTTCATTTCAAAGTAATGACCAATAAGCATGATATCAATCAAGGTTGCCATTTCCCAATAAAAATCCATACCCTGCAAACCAAAAGTGATCGCCACACTGTATGCCCATGCAACAGAAATGGCTACGCCAATCAGTGTCATCATTCCAATGGCTTTGTCTTTTACTTCGTCATACAGTCCTTTTAGAAAAGGATAACCACCATAAACAAAAATGAAAGTGGAAAGAATTGCTAAAACATATTTGTCGCCTTGAAAACTGAACTCAAATCCTAACCATAATTGTAACATGTGAGAAAGGGCAAGCACAGGAATGGAAACACTGGAACAAATGACAAACCGCTTCCAAAAATCAGAAACATTGTGTCCGGCATGTTTATCATGTCCGCTTATACCATGTTCGGTATGGTGGTTGTGAGCTTCAGGTTTCTCTACATGCTTGTGATTTGAATGTTCCATTTTTGCAATTTATTTCTTTTTAATTCAAACTATGTCCATAATCCTCCTAGACCATCTACAATTCCGAACGATAAAAAATGCCAATCTGCTTTGCCTGTTAATATGAGATTAGCCACAACCAACGGAGCACCAAATCGAGTGTGTGTCGTGTATAAGGCAAATTGTAGATTACCTGAAAAAGCTGAACGGATATAATAATAGGAAGAGCACATCAGCACGAAGCCAAGCAAATTCAACCAAGCTTCACCCGATACTGGAATATAAAACAATGGCAAAACCTTGTTTGGTAAAAACAACAATACCATTCCCATAAGCAGGGAGTATAAACCGAAAATAAAAATGCTTTTACTTGCTCTGTTCATTGTTTAAGTAATTTCAATGGTTCGCAGATCATAGATTTATTAAAAGCAATCTTTTCAAGGCTGAATGAATTGAAAAAAAACAAGGACTGAATTTCAATCCCTGATTTTTCTTCGTGAATAAATTATGCTGCTACGGCAAGCATAGCTTTACATTCTGCTGCACATTTGCGACAAGCATCTGCACATTCTTTGCAATGTTTCATGTCAGAATGTTTTTCACATTCAGTTGCACAAGCATTACAAGCGTCTTCGCATTTTTTGAAAAGAACATCAAGGTTTGAATCAGTTTTACTTGCAGCAACTAAAGCGTTGCAAGCATCAGCACAAGCGATGCAAAGTTTTTCGGAAGTTTCCATTCCTGCTTTACCTTTGTTTTCTGTTGAGCAAGTTTCACATGCATCTGCACAAGTTTCGCAAGCATCAATGCAATTTTCAATTTTCTTATTTTCCATTATATTATGAATTAAGTTTGGCAGAATTGCCACTTCAAAATTCTCTAATGTATTATTGGAAAGCATTACACAATTAATATTTAGAGTTACATCATTCACAGTTTCATTGGGTTACTTTTTCCAAATCCATTTCACACACAGGGCATTGCCCCGCTGTTGTATATGCCGTATCTCCTTCGCATTTCATAGGGCATTGAAATTTTACAGCAGCGGAGTCAGAGGCTACAGTTAGTTGCTGGTTTTGGGTGCTGCTGCCCGAATTGTTGCAGGCAGAGGCAAAAACCACTGCTGCAACAACTGAAAACATAATAATTTTATTTCTCATTGCTTAATTAGTTTTATTGTTTGATTTTGTGATTTAGAGTATATTGTTAGGACATACATTCCTGGTGCCAACTCATTGGAAGGAATATTGAAATTGAATTTGCCTGCATCAAGATTTATTGCTTTTACCAAAACAACTTGCCCCATCGAATTGGTAAGACTAATTGTGAGTAAATTTTCATTACTTGTACCGTCAATTGTCCAACCATTGTAAGTGGGATTTGGATATACAGCACTATTTAGGTCGTTAGTCAAATCATTGAGTCCTGTAGTTAACGGATTTACAATAAACTGTCCCATCATACCATTGTCTTCATGGCTTAAAATATGGCAGTGATACATATATGGCATAGTGGCGTCGTTAAAATCCTCAAACTTCATTACCAATTGCACAGTCCCTCCTTGTGGAGCCACGGTTACAACATCTTTTCTACCTTGCAGGTGAGCAGGTGGAGTGCTACCATTTATAGAAGTAATATAAAAATAATTTCCATGAATATGCCAAGGGTGAGGCATCATGCTTTGGTTAGTCAAACTCCAAATCATAACACTATCTTGCTTAGTATAAAAATTAATTACATTGTGGTTATATTGAACTCCGTTAATTGTAAAGTTGGTCATACTCATCATCGGTGCACCTTGCATGTTAAAAGTTCTAATTCCCGCCCCCGCTGTTGGCGTAACTACATTTGTAATAAGCGTGGCAGGAATCGTTGTTACAGGATTAATAGTTGGTGCAGTAACATTAAGTTGTAGCAAGTTAAAATCAGAATTGTCTAACGGCCCAAGTGTTCCCATTCCCATTGCATCAGGTGGTCCACCAGGATAACCAGCAGGTAATTGCGTTCCTAGTTGCTTCAAAAAGTATGTATTTCCAGTTTGTCCGCTAAAATCAATAATAACTTCAAATCGTTCGCCTGGGCCAATCACCAGTTTGTTCACAGTAACGGGAGCGTTCAGTAAACTTTCGTCACCACCAATAATTTTAAAGTTGCGGTTGTCATTCATGGCAAAATAAAAATAGCGATGACTGCTACCATTCAATACACGGAAACGAACCATTTGTGCTGGCACATTCAGTTGTCCACTAATCGTTCCGTTTACCATAGTCGCGTTATCCAATTCATCATCCATTACAAGCTGTTTACTGGTAGTATTAAATGTTTTCCATTGTAATACCAATGGAAAATCATCAACACCATAAGTTCTTGGCAGGTTCAAAGTAGCTTCTGCCGGATCACGCACAATAATTAAACCTGCGGCACCCTTTAGCACTTGGTCCATTGTTTTACCATGTAAATGCGGATGATACCAATAAGTAGCAGCATTGTCCATTATAGTAAAAGTTGGACTCCAAGTATTGCCAGCCATTATTAGATTATGAGGACTACCGTCATTCATAGGAGCAACATGCAAACCATGCCAATGAGTGGTGGTAGTATCCATCAACATATTGTTAACATTCATAGTTACATTTTGTCCTTTGTTTAAAATAATTGTAGGACCTAAATAGGCTCCGTTATAACCAATAGTGTTCGTATTGTAGCCGCTGTAAAATTGATAATTGCTATCAGCCATCGTCAAATTAATACTACTTCCCGAAAGTGTATCAGGAATAGGAATAAAGGACTGAGCTTGGGAAATGCCAGTCATGAAAGGCAACATCAAAGCAATTGATATTTTTATTTTTCTAATCATTGTTCTATAATTTAATTTTTTAATGAATTGTAATTGCAAATAACAGTTGGCGAACATTAGCAACCATTTCCAATTTTCAATTGACTAAATAATAAATAGAGCTTTACTCTTTCCGTAGTAAATGAACCATTGTGTTTTTGGAATTGCCTTATTTCAAATAGCAAAAACCGATACTTTTCATTTGCAGCAAGTCTGAATGATATGTCAAGTTGTTTTTCATAAGTCGTTTCACTTATAGCTGGTTGAACAATGTAATAATTTAAACACTCAGCACTACCAACTGAAACCCTAGCTGGATTGCGTATAGATTTAATGATCTCGCAAATAGGGCATTTGAAATTTTCCTCTGCATAATAAAAATACTGCGCACATGCCTTGCACATAAGCAAGGCAGAAACAAAAAACAAAAGATGAAATACTCTTTTGCCAATACAGTTCACTAATAGTTCAAATGCTCTCACAATTTATTGCTTTATAAATTTTTGAGTGTAGTATTTATTGTTTACTCTCAATTGTAGAAAATATATGCCATTGCTGAGTTCAGAAACATCAAGTGTAGTGTTGGTGATCTTGATTTGTGATAAAACCGTTTCGCCTAATAGATTGATGAATTTTACTTCAGCGTTTTGTAAATCAAGATTTGATCTCAAAGTGATGGTTGATGAAACTGGATTTGGAGAAACTGAAAATGAATTTTCAAAAGCAAGTTCATCAATGCCTGTAGAAACATCACCAATAAAAATATCGTCAATATACACATTGTTTCCAAAATTGCTTGTGAGCGTAAACATCATTATTACATTAGCTTGTCCTACGTATGATGCCATGCTAACCGAGTCGGTTCGCCATTGTGCAGCAGTTGGAGTGAATGAGGATGTAGTTGCTGTTGTTGTTGAAAGTAAAGTGCCTGATTTGTTGTAAACCGATGTCCATGTGTTGCCGCAATCGGTTGATACAACAACCTGCAAGGCGTCATTGGAAGCGGTATTATACTTTGCATGAGCCACATTAAAGCGCAAGTAGGCGCTTGAATTGGCAGCAGTGAAATCAAGTACGGGTGACATGAGATAGTCCTTCTGACCTGTTATATCTTCATTCCCTGAAAAGTTATCCATTTTCATACTGCCAACACTGGCACCAAAACCTCCTGCCGTTACTCGGCTCAGTTTATTATTCGGATTATAACTCACATAATTCCATCCAGCGGGTGGAAATGCTGTTGTAGTAAATAGTTCAGTAAATGGAATTGAAACAGGAGGATTTACAGTACGGAAAGAACCGGTGAATGTGTTGTTTAAATCAATATCATCTATCCCACCGTTAACATTAAGAATAGTTACGTTAAGAATATGACTTCCATTTACAACAGTAGAAGAAGGAAGTGTAACAGATGTTGTACTGCCTGCGTTTAGTGTTCCAGTCCACGTATATGTTATCGGGAAGCTACCACTGTCAATAGTATATTGCAAATCAACTGAAGTTACAGTTGTTGTTCCGTTGTTTGAAATTGTGATAGCTGGAGTAATATTGCCATCACATATATCAAAAGCTGTGGAGAAAAAATAAGGCATAAAATTTTCGACAGAAGGAGATGTAATATTCACAATTGAGACATCAGTTAAAGGCACTGTAACATCAAGCCTATATACTTTACTTTCTGTTCTGTTTACACACCATATATGGCCATCCGGACCAACTTTAACACCCATCATACCTGGATGTCCTGTAACAATTATTCCTGTTAAGGTTACTACTCCCGTTGTGTTATAAAGATAAATATCTCCGGTAGTATAATCAGAAACAATTAATCTTCCGTTGTAATAATCCATTCCACAAGGTTGTGTAATGAGGGTATCAAGAACTTCAACAGTTGCGCCCGTCATATTCCAGTATAAGGCAAGTGATTCGTTTGGAGCTGTAAGATTACCGTTATGCGTTCCTGTAAGTGTATTCATGCGTTTGATGGTTTTAGACACTCCATCAATATAATAAAGCCAATGATTTACTTTGTCATATATCATGTGGCTTGGCACTCCAACAACACGTGCAACAGTCACGTCAGTATAACGCCATATTTTTCCGTTGGCGTGATTGTCATAGCCGGGTCCGTGGTCACCTGTAAAATCATATTTACAAATATTTCCATTATGACCATCCATCACCCAATATGCCGAAGCGGAATCATGAGCAATACCCATTGCAAAGGGGCTTTGATGAAGCATATCATAGTGGCTTCCAAGCGGAAAACCGCTTACCCAATTATTTTGAAACACTCTTGCAAAAACTGAAGTGTCTGATGTCCAATAAGCCGGGCCCATAAAAGTGGAAGTACCGCCATTTGTACTTTGGATTTCGGACACAGCAGCCCATTTGCCATTATCGCCAAAAGCCATTGCACTTGGCAATCTCATAAAGTGACTGGTGTGTGAATCTTTCCGGTACTGGCTTGTTTGATTCGACAACCCTGCATTATAAAAAATAACGTTGCTACCACCTGATGTTGATCCATAGTTTAGTACCCATAACTCATTTGAGTTTGGTTTGAAATCTAAATCGCGAGGTTGATTAACCAGATTTGTACTGGCTCCAATTGTAGTAAGGGTAATGGGATTTCCAATGTAATTATCTAAATAATTTGTTTGCGCTTTGGCAATTACTAGCATGAACATTAAAGCGGTTGAAAGTAGTACTGATTTTTTCATTTGCTTATTGAATTATAGGTTTGGGATTAATTATTGCTTAATAAATTTTTGAGAGAAGAATTTGTTGTTTGTTCTTATTTGCAAAAAATAAATGCCACTGTTGAGTGCGGCAACATCAAGAGTTGCAACACCCATATTGGTTTGTATAAAAACCGTCTCCCCCATTAAATTAAAAATTTTGATTTCAGCATTTCTAAAATCAAGTTGTGATTGCAAGGAGATAGATGATGACACAGGATTTGGGTAAATAGCAAAATTGCTTTCAATGTCTTCATTTAATCCAGTTGATACTTGTGTATAGGTGCCACTTTTGTATTTTACCGTTCCGCTGCTATCATCCTGCCAAACGACAAATAGTTTTCCGTTGCCCATAGCCACATCTGCGTTTGTGATGTTCTCCAAATCAACGGTGTCATAAATAGCAGGGAATCCATTTGAAATATCATTACTAAAGAGTATCGGAAGCTGAGCATCACCACTTACGACTTGTTTCCAAACAATTGCCATTGCGGTACCATCACTTGCAATTCGTGGAAAGTTTTGTTGGCTAAGTCCGGGAGCTGATCCCAAAAGATTTGTCATGCTACTTACTACTCCTGTGCTGATGGATGATTTACTTAAATAGGTTCTGTATGCACCGCTCCCACCGCTCATAAAAGTTGAATACAAGGTGTCGCCAATAATTATACCATCGGGTCCACTGGAGGGACAACTCATCAACATCCAATTGTTGTTGCCTATCTCAAAACCTACAGGAAACGTTGTTGCGTTGTCGTTAGAAATCCCTGTCCACATATCACGGATGTTGTTATTGTTATCTCGGTATAACATGACGGATGTATTTCCAGATGATACAATCGCACCCGGGCAACAATCGCAAACTTCGGTTGAATTTCCCCAGCCGCTTGCTTTTACATCGGACGAAAATGTACTTCCGTAATCAGTAGATTTTAAAACTACCCACCGACTGTCCATAAACATAGCGTTGAATTTCATGTACGCTACAATCGGATTTCCTGTTGCATCGGTAGTAACTGTAGGGAAACGGGAAAGACTATCCGCAATAAAACCTAGCTCTACGGGAGCGTTGAATAAAACACCACCATTAAAGGAAGTAAAAATAAATATACGGTTAGTATCCGAAGTTTCAGGGGTTCGTTTTACTACCACATAAACTGTGTCACCATGTGAAGCAATATCGGGACTTTGCCAACTGGCCGTTGCAATGGTCATCCATGTTGGATTTAATTTTATCGGAGTAGTGAACATAGTTCCGTTCCATTTTGAAAAGAATACAGATTCGTCACTCATTCTTCCCCAAACCATCATTGGATTTCCAGCGCGGTCAAGAGCTATTCTTGGGTGCATATTACTGAATGAATTGGAGGAAATATTCATGCCTGGTGTCCAAGTGATTTGAGCACTGGCTGAAAGGCAAAACACGATGAGTAGAATAGTTAAAGTATTTTTCATTGTTTGATTACTTTTTTGGTGAAGAATTTATCTTCTTTCCTCATGTGAATGAAGTAAATACCGTTTGGAAAATTAATAGTGGAGAGTCTATAATTGGAAGCTGCTTGTACTTTATAAATAATTTCTCCTATTGCGTTATAGATAGTAAGCTCAAATAATTTGTTGTCTGGCGAAATAATATTTAGAAAATCGCTTGTTGGATTAGGATAAATTGTAAAGTTATCTTCAAAATTAATATCAGTTACTCCAGTTGCAGTGCTATCCACTACTAAAAAACTTCCCATCATTCCATCATCTTCGTGATGAAGCAGATGACAGTGATACATGTAAGGTGTTGTGTTATCGGCGAAAGTTTCAAATTTTGTAATAAATTTAACACTGTCGTTTGGTAGCACAAGTATGACATCTTTCCAACCGTCTTCACTTGGGGATGGGGGCAATCCACTTTTTTCAATAACATTAAACTGAATGTCATGAATGTGAAACGGATGTGCGATTAATGTTTTGTTCACCAAAGTCCAAATTTCCGTCGTGTTTAAATACACCAATTCATTGATGCTATCCAAGTTAAAAGTTTCATTGTTGATGCCAAAGGGCCCTTCGGCTCTATTGGGGGGATCAATGGGTAACAAACGAAGAGTATCAAATACAAGTGTTCTATTAGTAGATGCGGAAAGAATGTTAAAGGGAGTATAGGGAACCAATGCGTTTGCAATAGTCGTAACAGGAGCGGTCGTTGTAGCAATTATATTTAATTGTAGTACATTAAAATCAGCGCCATTCAAAAAATTATCTGAATACTCATGAATAGTGTCCGCACCAAAGCCAACACTATCGGCGCCGTAAATTCCAGTGGGTAATTCCGAACCATAATTTTTTAGGTAAATTGTTTGAGAAAGCATTCCTGAAAAGTTGATGAGAATTTCTGCTCTTTCTCCCGGACTTAACATTAATCGCGTTAGAGCAAGTGATGTGTCCAACAAACCACCATCGGTTGCAATCTGGTAAAATGTTTGTCCATTACTTAAACCAAAATTATAAGTCCGCAAACTGCTTCCATTTAGAAGACGAAAACGAATAACTTGTGCAGGTGCGTTGAAATAAGGATTTAGAGTACCGTTCACAAACAATGCGGTATCCATATCGGTTGCAATAGCAATTTGTTGTAAAACATCAAACGACTTGGTTTGAACTATTATAGGAATATCATCTACTCCGTAAGTTCGTGGCAAAGTCAATACAGCTTCTGCACTGTCTTTAACTATAAACAAACCTGCAAGACCTTTTGAAACTTGTTGTTCGGTTTGCCCCGCTCCATGGGGGTGATACCAAAATGTGCTTGCATTATTCCTGACCTTAAAACTAGGACTCCAGGTGGTCGATGGATTTATTTCTTGATGAGGTCCACCATCATTCATAGCAGATACATGCAAGCCGTGCCAATGCATGGTAGTTTTTACTGGCAAGTTATTTATAACATTTAATGTGATACTGTCGCTTTTATTGACAATAATTGTTGGCGATAAAAAAGCTCCGTTTATTCCGTAAGTCGGTGTTGGAGTGCTGCCGTAAAATGTTTGTGTTCCACTTTGAACTACCAAATTAAAATTTACTCCTGTAAGCGCTGGTGGTATGACTAGAGGATTTTGTGCATGCAAATGCAGGCAGTGAAAAAATAAAATGATGTAAGTTATATTTCTCATTTCTGAATTAAGAATTGCTTTGTGGTGATTATATTATGTTCTGTAAGTATGGACATGGAATATATTCCATTCCGAAAATTTTTTGTATCAATTGAAATCAAATTTGTTTTTGAACATCCGTTTTCAATTTTCCTACCATAAATGTCAGTGATTACGAATTGAAATCCTGCTGTCAGGTTGGAAATGATGTTGATGTTTTCGCTTGCAGGGTTAGGGAAAATGCTGAAAGAATTTTTGTTTTCTCCATCTGGACTTCCTGATGTTGTTGTAACAGTTAAAATGTAAGTGAGTGTGTCTTTACTCGCAGGGTTTATAATATCCCAAACAACGTAACGAATTACGGCTGTACCGTAATTTACATGCGGCGTTATGTGCGTTAAAAGTAAACCGTAGTCGTTAGGGCTAATTGGGTTCATACTTCCACTATCAACTAAGGAAGTGTAACAAACCTGATTATCACAAACCGATGCTTCCCACATTGCCGGAACACTTTCACTCAACTTAGCCCACTTCAATTGAAGAATATTAGTTGAAGTATTGAGTTGCTGAATAGAAAGCGTTTCCAAATCTTCCATCATTCCTATCATATTAATTGTATCATTGGGAACAATGGAATAGGATTGAGCAAAAGAAATATCAGTAGCCGCAAATATTGCGGCTACTGATAAAACTATTTTGGAGAGAATACTCATTTTAATGATTAACCGTAAGTTTTTGTGTAACGGTTCTTCCATTCACTTGCAAGCGAACAAAGTAATTTCCACTTGGCAATTCATCAATGTTGAATTGTTTTGAAACTAAACCATTTTGCTTTTCATTCATGATCATGGCAACTTGCTTTCCATTTAGATCGGTAATATCAACAATCAAGTTTGAAGTTTCATTCAAATCAAGTTTGATAGATATATTATCGCTAGCAGGATTTGGGTAAACCGAAAAAGCATTTACCACGCTTGGCAAATCATTGATGCCCGTTGTGCTAAGTAATGCGAGTATGCTGTCTCTCATTGCTGTTGTGTCGCTCGTACTAAAACTTAAAGTTGAAAACATTACCCGCCTGTTTGCACCTGAACCTCCCAATAATACTACTGTTGGCATACCGAAACCACCATAGTTTGCTACATGAGCTGCGCCACTGTCCATTGCTTGGAAAAGTGTTCCTAGATTGTTTGAGGATACCCAACCTGCTGAATAAGTGCAAGTAGTTGAGTTTTGGAATGGAAATGCATATCCTTTAACCTTGCCTGGGTACATTGCATTAATTTTATTTGCCATCGTTTGAATTTTTTGAGCAGGTGGAGGACAACTACCACAACTAGGCATATAGAAATGCAAGATTACTGCTTTGCCAGCATCTAAGTCGGCAAACAGATCAACGGGCGCACCGTTACAACTTACACCACTAAACTGCATTGGTGTTTGTGCTTTGGAAATCGTAATTACGAACATCAAAGCGATTAATGATAGATTTAATTTTTTCATTATTATTTGAATTTAATTGTTTAAGGAATTTTATTTATTGCCGAATGTATGATAAACGCAAGCAATTGTTTGAGCCGTGGGCACAAACAATATCAGCCGTTTAAAAATATCGGCTTGAAAATTTAGAATATCAAATGAGGAAAACCCTGTCCAAAAGATAAATTGGAATTTTGGGCTTAAATACTAAAGGTTGATTAAAATCAGAAAGCGCAAATAAGTATGATGCGGAACGAAGAACTACTTTTTGGATTGGTAATGCGAAAACAAACTTTGGTGTTGAAATTTTAAAAGCAAATGGATCGGGTTTCGAAAGTTCATTGCTTGCTTTTAAGTGAACTGTTTTGTCTTTGCAACAATTGGATTTCATCGGTTTCTTGCCACACTTGCATTTGTGCTCCCCATTTACAAAAACGTCTACAGACGCTAACTTTCCTCCGCACCAATGCAAACTAACCGCCACTCCTGAATTTGATATCAGAAATAGCAAGAGAAGAAATATGCCAGTTAATTTTTTCATCGACTATTCAAAGATAGTGTTTTATTCATCACCATAGTTATACTTATTTCGAAGATAGGCTTCAAAGTGATATATATATGATACATATCATTTTTACATACTTAAGCTGTTTTCATTACCGCGCATAAATGACTTAAACAATTGATTTAGAAACATCTATTGTTTTAATAAGTATTTTTCATGCTGAAATTCAAATCGAATTTGGTACCTGAAACAAACAAATAATCAAATTCCAATTCATTTTCACACTTGTAAAACACAAGGTCAATCATTGGAAATAAATTCGTGCACTCTACTCGTCTATATTCATAAGGATTCCGAATACAATCTTTCTCATTGTCTCCTGATAAACAATAAAAAACACTTTTCCTTCCAGCAACACCATTTATTGTAAGTGAAGGATCTACATTCAAAAATTTCATATTCCAAATTTGAAAGGGGAAATCAACAGAATTAATTTTAGAACGTCCTCTTTGCGAAAAAACTCACACCGTCTCTTTAAATGTAAAAATTAGATCCGAAGGATTGGCCTTGAAATAAAAGAGGCCTTTCCCGTTGTCCAGCATTCTGCAAAAAGCAACCTTTGATTTTTCGAAACTAAACAAACTATTTTTTGCTTGAAAGTTTCCACTCCACTCATAAAATTAAATCTTCGAGCTAAGTAAGTAGCTCCATGTGCCATTCAAATTAATAAAATATTTATAAATTTCCAATTCCTTATTTCGCTTTTGTAAATTAATAATAGTGGTTGCACTTTTCAATGCAACCACCAAATTACGATTACTATTTAACAATAATTAATCTCTTTGTAACTACTTTAGTGTTTGTTAAAACCTTTACTATATAAACACCTTCATAAAGACCTTGAAGTGGAAACTGACAAGTAGATTCGTTATCTACGAGTTTATACAGAACCATTTTCCCTGTTAAATCATACAATTCTACTTTACTAATCTTCTCTTCGGAATCACTTCTCACATCCAGTTGAAAATAAAGACTTGCAGGATTCGGGTACATGGAAATGAATGCATCATCCGTTTCTGTAGATCCAGATAAACGCAAAGCAGCCGTTGTAAAAGGCATCCAAGCCGACCAAGGACCTGTTACACCAACAGCACAAAGCTTTCTGATTTTTACTTTATAATTAGTTGATGGATTTAAACCTGTGATCGAGTAACTATTTGTGAGTGTATTCGCAACAAAAGAAAAATTTATCGGATTACCTGATCCGTCTTCCACTTTCAATCTATAACCAAAACCACCGGCGCTTGCATTCCAGGAAAAAGTACTTCCTGTAGATGTAATATTAGAAACTGCAAGTCCAGTTAATAAATTACAATTAATAGCACCTCCACCTGCTACAAAAGTAAACCAAGGAGACCAACTGCTGTGGTTACCGCCACAATTAGATCTCACTTTGAATTTATAAACATATCCACCAATCATTCCATTCACGGTGAAACTTGGAGTAACTGTTGTTCCCGTTACTAAAAATGCAGTAGGGTTATTTCTACCATTTTCTACATTCACTAAATAACTAGTCACACCACTTACAGGTTGCCAAGTTAAAGATGAACTGTTTGCTCCCATTGTAGAGGCGGCCAACCCTGATGGAATAGGACATTGTGCACTTAATTGGTGCACCGATAACACTGCGATCAGCAATGTTAAAATTGTGAGTTTCATTTTTTTCATTTCATTTAATTTTAAAGTTCGAAACAAATGTGATAACTGCTAACCAATAGGCAAAAAGATTTTTTTTAAAGTGGTAAAATTGATAGTTAAATAAGTCTCTCTTCTACTTAAAGTTGAAAAAATAAATAGAATTACAATGTCACTAGCGTTGCGTTAAAAAAGATTGAATTTCAATTGGATGTCGTTTCGCGCACTATTTTCATTAAAACTTTTATCTGAAAACACTTCAGTAAA
>JANOPQ010000018.1:0-17574 GCA_031421935.1 Bacteroidota bacterium
GGCATTAATAGCAACTAGTTTTTTATCATGTAAAGATGATAAGGAGGAAGTGGTTCCTACTCCACAACCTGATACTACGTATGTGCCAGGAACTGTCACCCTCGATATTACAAATGTGGCAGGTACTGTGAATGTAGATGAATCAGGAGGCACTTTCTATATCAATAGCACTGGAGAATCCTTTAATGTAACTAGATTGAAATACTATATTTCTAAAGTCCAATTCTACAAAGTTGATGCATTGGTTTATGAAATGCCAGAGAGTTATTTCTTAGTGGATGAATCAAATCAGGCGACAACGAAATTAGAAATACCTAATGTTCCAGGTGGAGGGTATACCAGTATTCGTTTTTCTATTGGTGTTGACTCTACCAGAAATGTAAGTGGTGCTCAAACGGGTGCCTTAGATCCTGCCAATGGAATGTTCTGGACATGGTCGAGCGGTTATATATTCTTTAAATTGGAGGGTAAATCTCCTACTTCTTCTCAAGTGGACTCATCTTATATTTATCATATTGGTGGTTTCAAAAATGCAAATAATACAAATGCTATACGTGAGATAGAAATTGATTTCTTGGGCGATAGTTTAATTGTAGATGGAGCTCGAGATGCTGAAATTCATGTGTTGGCCGATGTATTAAAAGTATTTTCAACTCCAAATACACTAAGCATAGCCGTCTTAAATACTCAAATGGGTCAAGGCGGAAATGCATTACTCATTGCTGATAATTATAAGCAAATGTTTTCTTTCGATCATTTGCATAATAACTGAAATTAACCAATTATTTTATTCCTGTACTTTTCTGTTGAAGAGTACAGGAATACAATTGGAAAATTTTGGTGAGCTTTTTAAGATGAATCGCAGTTATTCTAAGAGTATGCTAATAAATTTTGTGCATCTTTTGTAAAAAGCAAATTTTCGAATCGACAAATAAACATAAATTGTTGATATTTATATGATTGCGTAAAAATTGTACCCTCGTTTTTAGAAAGGTGAATATTATCATATTTTCTTTTATTTATGACTCATACATTTGTAAATATGCAAAAATGGATTTTTTCTCTCCTTATCATTATGTTCTTTTTTATTGGGTCCATTTCTCGATCTATACTTTTATTGAATTATGAGCTTCGTCACGATTATTTCGCTACCATTTTATGTGAAAAGAAAGATGTTCCCAATAATTCCTGTAAAGGAGGATGTTATTTAATTAGAGAACTAAAAGCTCAAGATGAACAAGAGCGAAAACAAGGGAGCAATTCACAAGTTAAATTTGAAATGTTTTCTTTAGCTCCAATTGTAGCTTTGGTAACTATTTTAGAAAATAGTATTAATTTTAGATTTCCACCCTATAGGAGTAAAGGATATTTGACTGTTTTATTAATTGATTTTCGACCGCCTACTGCATAGTTATTTTTAGCATCAAAACTTTTTATGCTATTTTTTTGTTGAAAAAACATAGGTAGCATGTAACCATTCTATTTAAAACAATAAAAATTAAAAAAATGATTAAATCAAAATTTATGCTGGCTTGTTTATGCCTAATATCAATAAGTTTCATTTCATGTGAGAGTGATAAAAAAGAAGATCCAGCACCTATCTATGCAACTGGAACAGTAATACTCGATTTGGCAAACATAGCAGGAGTGTCTCCGAATGTGGATGAGACAGGAAACACATTCTATCCAAATAGCTCGGGAGAATCCTTTAGTGTTACTCGTTTGAAATATTATATTTCTAAAATTAAATTATACAATGGAAATGCATTAGTCTATGAAATGCCTGAAAGTTATTTTTTAGTTGATGAAGTAAATCAAGCAACAACGATGTTACATGTACCGAATGTTCCAGGCGGAACGTATACCAGTATTCGCTTTACGGTAGGTATTGATTCTGCCAGAAATGTAAGTGGTGCTCAAACGGGAGCTTTGGATCCCGCCAATGGAATGTTCTGGACATGGTCGACAGGATATATATTCTTTAAGTTAGAAGGTAAATCTCCAGCGTCCACTCAACCTGATTCTTCTTATCAATATCATATCGGTGGTTTCAGTAATCCAAGCAATGCAAATCGTGAAGTGGAGATTGTTTTCGGCGGACAAAATTTAATTGTGAACGGAACGCGAAGAGCAGAAATTCATGTGTTAGCCGATATTTTAAAAGTGTTTTCTGCACAAAATACGATCAGTATTGCTACGTTAAATACTCAAATAACTCCAGGCGGAAATGCATTGTTAATTGCTGATAATATTGCAAAAATGTTTAATTTTGAACATATTCATAACTAACCTAATTGAAAATTATGTAATTTTGGACTTGTACTTTTCTTCGGAAGAGTACAGGTTTAATGGCTGAATTAAATGAAAAGATTAAAGTACTCTGTTGGAATATTAGGATTAATTGTGGTTTTATTTTCCGCTTGCTCAAAAAGTGAGGAGGGAGGTAGCAAACCATTTTTTTATGTCCCGGATGGGTTTCCAGACCCCGTATATCAATTTCAAAATAATCCAGTAACTACAGCTGGATTTGTGTTGGGTAAAAAACTTTTTTATGATCCCATTTTATCAAGAGACAGTACCGTTTCATGTGGTAGCTGTCATCAACAATTTGCTGCTTTCGCTCAAAATGATCATAAATTGAGTCATGGAGTTGATAATTTATTGGGGAATCGGAATTCTCCTGGACTCTATAATATTGCTTGGTTTCCTAATTTTATGTGGGATGGTGGTGTGAATCATTTGGAAGTGCAACCATTGGCACCTATTACTAATCCAGTGGAGATGGATGAAACGATGCCCAATGTGCTCGTGAAGTTAAAAAGAAGTAACAGTTACCCTGGAATGTTTGAGGCTGCTTTTGGTTCCGATACCATTACTACGCAAGCCATCATGCGTGCCATGGCTCAGTTCATGGGATCCATGATTTCAGCCGATTCCAAGTACGATCGATACGAGGCCGGAAAGGTGAATTTGACCAGTGCGGAGTTAAGTGGATTGCAACTCTTCCGCGCCAAATGTGAGTCTTGCCATAAGGAGCCGTTACTTACGGATATGTCTTTCCGAAATAATGGTCTCGACTCCTATTTTACAAAAGATCCAGGTCGGGCGAGTATTACTTCGATCCCTCAAGATTCTGGTTTATTCCGTGTACCATCCTTGAGAAATGTAGTCTTAACTTTTCCCTATATGCACGATGGAAGATTTGAAAAGTTGATGGATGTTATGAATCATTATAGTTCAGGAATTCAACCTAGCAGTACATTAGATCCGATATTGGCCTCTGGTGGTATTCCTCTTACACTAGCAGAGAAAAATGATTTGATTACCTTTTTAGGAACTTTAACCGATTATACTTTCATTCGAGATGGTCGATTTAAGGAATAGGTTATATTCTTTCTGAATGCTATTATTTCAATGTAAGTTGAAATAAGGAAAGGAATACTAGTTGAGATGATCGCTGAACTTTTATAAAAACATCCCAAGTAATCATGGAGTGAACCTTTACTGCGGAATGTTAATTTATCACTTTCGCTATTAACAGCCGTTTGTCCATAAGTGCATATCAATAGGATACTTTCCTTTAGTGGTAAGCGGTAGTTTTGACAAACACCCATTATGAAGAGGGTCGTAAGCTCGTCAATTGTTTCTGTTGTTATTTTACTGCTTTTGGCGGGAGGTTTCTTCTACTTCCAACTCAGAAAAAGTGTAAACTCTTCCGTTTATGAAATGATCCCTGCCGATGTGGCCTGGATAGTCACAGTAGACCCATCTTCAGGAGACCTACAACGATTAGCAAATAGTTCTTTTTTGTCGGAATGTGATTCAGTAGAGGTTCTGAAAGATTGGAATCGGTCCTTAATTTTTATGGATTCCATTTGCACCAATAATGAAACGTTGAAGTCTACCTTTAAAGCGTCTCAACTTCTGATAAGCGGTCATGTTACCGGACCATCTGCTTTTAGTCTGATGTATTTTGCAGAAGTGGATAATGATTTTGTGAATATTTCGGAAGACCTCATCGCCTTGCTGCTGCAAACTAGTGGATCTATTCAAACTCGAGTGTATAACGGTATCGATATCCGTGAATTTAGTGGAATGAACGGAAAGAAATTCTCATGGGCCGTTACTAAAGGTGTTTTTATTGGATCATCTACCACCTTTTTAATTGAAGATGCTATCCGTCAACAAAAGAATGCAAAGCTGATTTCTCCTGCCGCTTCTATTAAAACATATTGTGAGGAACAACCTAAAGAATTAATGGTAGCCTTGTATTATCCTGGGTTTTCTAAATGGTTGAAAACACAATTTCGAGATCCATCAGGAGTAAACTTAGCGCCATTAGAACGCTTAGGCGATTGGTCCATCTTGAACTTGGAAATGCATTCCAATATTATTGCATTTCAGGGTCAAACTTTGGCGGTCGACTCCAGTACATTCATACATCTGTTCGATCATCAAACTCCTGTAGAGAGAAAGCTAGTGCAAATGTTGCCTGCTAAGACATCCGCAGCAGTAGTTTGGGGGATGAGTGATGCATCTCAAATTTTAAATACCATCAAGGAAAATCAGAAGAAATCTAAACAGCCTAGTTCATCGGCTGAGTTGATGCCCTATTTTGCCAATTGGATCGGAGAAGAAGTGGCTTTAGTGGTCACGCAACCCGCAGGTGCCTTGAATGATAACAATTATCTTTCGATTATACAGGTAAAAAATGCAGCCACATGCAAACGTTCTTTGGAGACGTTGATTGGTGATGGCTCAATAAAGGAAGAATTGTATAACGGATATGCTATCCGTTATATTGATCGAAAATGGATTCTCAAGGATTTGTTTGGATCCCTATTCACTCCTGTAAGTAAGTTTTATTATACCATCATCGGAAATTACTTGATTGTTGGAAATCAAGCTTCTGTTTTGCGAGCTTATATTAACGATTATAAAACGAGTAATTTATTGGTGAAAGAGGATCGGTATACTTCATTAGCATCGCATATTCCACAAAAAGGAAATTTGTTTTTTTATTGTTCTATTCCTCAATCTGAAAAAGTATTTAGCAGTATTGCAGCTCCAGCATGGGTGACTTGGCTTGCGAGTTATGGAGATGTGTTAAAGAATTGGAATGGGCTCACTTTTTCAATTAGTAATAATAATGGAATGTATACCACCAGTGGGTGTTTGGGTTATTTTAATAAGAATACTTTAGGACCACAATTGACTTGGAATAATAAGTTGGATACCACCATCGCATCGGGACCTTTTATGCCGGCTGGAATTAATGGTTTGATCTTCGTTCAAGATGTAGCCAATCAACTTTACGCTTATGATCATACGGGAAATGTAGTGTGGAAGAAGAAAATGGAATCGGCTATTTTGGGAGAAGTGCAAGTGGTAGATTATCATGGTCAAGGAGGCAATCAATATTTATTCAATACGCATTCTTTTGTTTATCTCTTCGATTCATTGGGCATGGATGTAGGAAATTATCCTTATCGATTACCTGCCGAAGCGAGTGCCGGATTAAGTTTAATAAAAGGAAATGGAGTGGAGGAAGGTAGATTTTTTATTCCCTGTAAAAATTTAAGAATGTATGGGTATGGATTAAATGGAAAACCAATAACTGGATTTGGTATTGTTAAATTACCTGGAGTAGTACAACGTTCGGTGTTGATTCATGAAAAGATGAAACGAATGATCTTACTAGATGAAAGTGGCATGTGTTATACGTTGGATTTTTCAGGAAGTCGATCTTTTACGGCGAAAGAGAAAATAGTTTTGAATGCGAACGAAACTTTACTTTCTTCAGAAGATGAAAACATCTTGTTTTATTTTAAAAATGAATCGGGACAAATAAGCCAAGTGAGTGGAGACGGATCGGTCAAGAGAGTTTTTGAAAACGATATCGATTCTGTTATAGCTTTTACTTATGGTGATTTAAATGGAGATCAAATTCCTGATTGGATTATCTCATCCACAAAAGGACTACTCTTTAAAACGAATGATAACGTTTCACTTTTCAAATACAATTATGCAGAACCTTTTATTTCCTTTGAATATTTAGTTTTTGGTAAAAAAATTGTTGTAGCTGCATCCACACCTCAACGCATATTTTGGTTCAGCCACGATGGCAGTTTAGCCGAAGGATTCCCAATTTCAGGAAAAGGCAAGCCTGTCATTGCGAAAGGATCCAGCAACGAAAAATACCTACTCCTGAAAGGTGGCGATGATAACATCAGCCTGTATATACTTCAGTAGATATAAAAGAATTGGCAAGTTGGTAAATTGGCAAATGGGTAAATTTACAAGTTGGTAAATGGGATAATTATAGTATTGGAGAGTTTGAGTCCCGATAGCTATCGGGAAGGAGAATGGTCGAATTAGTGTTGTAAAGCTTAGAAATGGTAAATCAAACAATTATCATTTTGTGATACAACATCAAAGTTTAGCATTCCAAAGTCTTGAAATATCCTTGAATTACTCTGCTAAAATTCGATTTTTAAGTTTAACAACGACATCCTGGTTTCGCATCGCTTGCAGAGCGCAGCAATTCACCAATTTACCTCCCGATAGCTATCGGGATTACCAACTTGCCAATTCAACCGTGACGTATCGTTAAAACAGAAAAGGCTATATCTTTCGATACAGCCTTTTCTATTTTATAAATGTGCTCTTTACTCAACCGCGAAATCAACTCTGCGATTCATCGGATTTAAAGTAGTTGCCATTGGCTCTTTCTCTCCTTTTGATTCAGTACTCAAACGAGCTGGATCAATTCCGTATTGTTTAATCAAATGATTCATTACATTATCAGCACGACGTTGACCTAACTTTATATTCTCATTTTCGTTACCACGGATATCACAATTTCCTGTGATTTTCAAATTTAATTTAGGGTTAGCTTGCAACACTCTTGCGATTACTAAAATACGATCGTTAAAGTTTGGTTTAACTGTAGCAGATCCTAAATCGAAGAATACAGAAGGTAAAAATCCTGTTCCGTTTTTTCCATTTGAACCACTAACACCATCTGCACCAAATTCACCTGGCTTCGCAATAGTAACTCCTTGGAAGTTTACTAATGATCCAGCACCAGTACTTGGCTCTAAATCACGACTATCAGCAACACCATCAGCATCCGTATCCATCTCTTGACCATTTGCATCTACCTTAGCTCCCTTAGGAGTAAATGGATCCGCATCTTTACTGTCAATGATGCCGTCACCGTCTGTATCAACAGAAGTTCCATCACCATAAACTTTAGATCCTTCAACGGTACTGTTGTCTTTGTCGAATAAATCCGAAACACCATCTTTATCTTTATCGCCACTTAAAATGTCGATCTTCTCTTTCATATCAGCAAGGTCGTTGTAAACCACTTCCATCGGATTCACCCATTCCATCGGCTTGTTCTTCTTTCCGAAAGTATAGTTAACACCAATGGTAGCCATGATATAATTGTCGTACTCAGAATATGTTTTTACTGTAGCGTCAACGTTATCAGTAAAAGTTTTACGATAATCTAATGATAAACCAACATCAAATTTGTTGATCTTGTATTTAAATCCTAGACTTAAAGGAATCATTAACTCAGTAATGTTTCCTGATTTGCGAAGTATGCCTAATTTGGAATTCGAAGAATCAGATTTTACTTCAGCATCAAAGTTGAAGAATCCTACTCCTAAAGTTGCTACAAAATGGAAATTTTTATTTCTATTTAAAAAAGAAATATTTCCGAAATTGTAGGTCATCTCTAATGCACCTTCGTACATTGGACTTTCAAATTTAACAGGCCACTCTCGATTACTGCTTGAACCAGAGCCAGGAAATTGAATAGGCTGGAAAGTGATAGTATCTAAATACTCCAAGTCATTCCCACCGAAACTAGAAATAATACCACGAGCTCTTAGTCCAATAGAGTGCGTAAGTTGATTGTGCACTTGTAAACCAAATGCTGGTTTTACAAAGCTACTTTCTAAGAAGCGGCTATTGTTTTGACCGCCTTTTAATAAATCACCAAGTAGATTGCTGGCACCAAAAGAAATTCCGACCGACCAACGATCGAAATCAGACTTTTTTGGTAAACCATAATTTGAACTGCTACTTGTTTCTGTTTGTGCTATTGAAGACAAACTGGTTGAAAGTAGGATAATACAGAGTAAACTTTTGATTTTCATGCGCAAGCAATTTTTATTAGGATGCAAAACTAAGTAAACAAAAGTAATCTCCCTAATTTGAATTAACAAGAACCTATTAAATTAACCTTCTCAGGGGCAAATGTTTAGCACCTTTGTCGGGTGATCGTTTTGCAATAATTCAAGAATATAAAGAAGATCATTGTGTTCATTAACAAAATCTAATTGATCAGACTCAAGGATAATTACTCTTTGGTTTTCAAGTGATTGAAGGTGATTCAGGTATTGCTCACTCACTTGATCTAGATATTCAGCCGGAATACTTTTTTCGTATGACCGTCCTCTCAAATTGATATTTTGAAGGAGCAATTCGGTCTTTTTATGAAGATATAGTATTAAGTCTGGCTTTTGAAGATCCTTCGCGATAAGATCATAAAATCGATTGAATAGATCCATCTCCGCACCTTTTAAATTTACTCGAGCAAAGAGTAAACTTTTTTCGAAGATATAATCTCCAATAAGCAGTTGTCCTTTTTCAATTGCTTTCCGTTGTTCACTTAATATCTGCTGAAAACGTTCTGCTAAAAATGACATTTCTAATGGAAAAGCAAATCGTTCAGGTTGTTCGTAAAACTGTGGGAGGAAAGTATTTTCTGCAAATTCTTCTAATACTAATGCCGAATTAAACTTGGTAGATAATATTTTTGCAAGCGAAGTTTTACCAGCTCCAATATTTCCCTCTATAGCAATGTATTGATAAGGCATCGATTTACTCATAATTAAGGGGCTGTATATAAGTTAACTCGACCAGCATCTTCGCAGTGAGTAAGCATCCACTGATTGCTTTTACCTGAAACAGAATGAATATGATCTGGAAGAATTTCACATAGGGGAATTAAAGTAAATCGCCGAGATGCAATTCCTGCATGTGGAATCATCAATTGATCGTCTTTATAAACGATGTCGTCAAAATAAAGTATGTCAATATCTAAAGTACGTGGACCCCATTTCTCCATTCTAATTCTTCCTGCACTTTGTTCTATAGTAAGTAAAGTCTTTAGTAATGCGATGGGATTAAGCGCAGTTTCAACGAGAACCACTTTATTAAGAAAATCCGATTGATCCTTTTTGCCCCACGCTTCACTGGCATAAATGGAAGAAGCTTCCTTGATTTGCCCTGCCCATTTTGAAATTTCATTTTCGGCAAATGTCAAGTTTTGTAATGAATCTCCTTCATTACTACCCAAGAGTAAAACCGCTTGATGTAACATAATGCAAAGATACGTTTATATGTTTTTTGAAGTCTTTCAATTCGCAATTTGTGAATAAACTAACAGAAAAATGAATTTCAGGGAAAGTGTTCACGAGCGTGAAAAAGAAAAGAATGCCACTTGAGATAATTGGAGATGAATCATTCAACTCTAGACAAAAAAGTATAATTGAGCACACTTGAGTTTAGCCCCTCTCCCTTTGGAGAGGGGTTGGGGAGAGGCTTGATCATTAATGTTTCTATGATTTATTTTAATTCGAATAATAGTATTATTGATCAAACTTTCTAATTGGGAAGCCTTGCGACAAACACATGAAGCAACGAATTTTTTTATTTATAGCGAGTAAAATTAAACTCCATACTATTAGTTTTATCTGGATTGTCAGAGTTGCTGATTACTGCTTTAAGCTGATTCTCGGAAATTCTTTTGTAAGTTATAAATTTAGGAAAATCGTTTTTCTCATTGTAGAACATCCAATAGTTTGAGGTTTGTAAAATCATGTTAAAACGCATTGGTTTATCTCCATGTTGCGATTTTACAGTGGGTTCATAAATAATGGTTTGTGCATCGGCATACACTCGAAGAAATTCACTGTGTACCGAATCTTTATTTTGTTTGATTACCCACGACTCGCCTTTTAAAGTTCCATCTTCCATTAACTCCCAACGCTCAAAGAGGGTGTCTTGCTTTTGTACGGTGTACCATGTTCCTTTCCATTCCAAAAGTTCGGATGGAATTGCTTGAGCATAGCTATCACTAGTTGTCGAAATAACAAGGAAAGAAAAGATAAATAGGATAGAGTAGGATGGATATGATTTCATTGTTCTAAATTTGCCAGTATAAAGATATGGAAAGTCTTTCATTGATCACCTTCATTGAAGCAGCTGCCGTTATGGTGAGCTCAGTATCAGGTATGATAAAAGCTTCGGAGAAAAAGATGGACCTCGTAGGAGCCTACAGTGTAGCCTTGTTGGTTTGTTTTGGTGGAGGTACCTTGCGTGATATTCTTTTAAATCGTCGACCGTTTTTCTGGGTGGAGAATGAAATTTATCTTTTTATTGTGCTGTTGGTCACCATCGCCTTTGTTTATATTCCCTCTGTACATAATCTAACAAAATTATTGCATCGTCGTACCAATACAGTGGAAGCAATTGGTTTGGGGTTGTTCAGTATATCCGGATTATTTGCTGCTTTGAATTTGGGAATGCCTCTTTTTTCTTCTTCTTTGATGGGCGTAATCACCGGTGTTGCTGGTGGTGTATTTAGAGACATTGTAATCAATGAAATTCCAGTCATCTTTAAGTTCAAAGGCGGACTCTATGCTGTCGCTTCTTTTATTGGATGTTGGATTTGTATCTTCTTCGTTTTTTTCTTCGATGCTGCTTTTCTCGGATTTATTATAGGAACCGTTTCCATCATTGGAATCAGATTAACGTCCGTTTATTTCGGACTCAAACTTCCAAAACCATTATGGGTGACTGAGGATGAAGAGTAAGTAAGCGTTTCGTGATTAGATTGTTTTTCGAGAATAAATAATTTACACTTCGAATAGTTGTAGGGATTTTAGCTTTTAGCTTTTAGCTTTTAGCTTTTAGCCTCTGCCTCTGTTTCTAGCTGCTATCATCTACAAAACATATAAAATCTAACAACTAACAACTAACATCTAACAACTAACAACTAACATCTAACATCTAACAACTATCATCTAACATCTAACAACTAACAACTAACAACCTTCCCTATAAATTCTTCACAAAATGATTCGTCATCATCGTATAGAGATGCAATCTTGTTGTCCCGCCACGAATGCTATGATTTTTGTTGGGGTAAATGAATAAATCAAATTGTTTATTCGCTTTCACAAGAGCCGTCACAAAATCCATACTATTTTGCATGTGTACATTATCATCCGTTGATCCGTGTATTAGCAATAATTTCCCTTTTAAATCTTTTGCGAAGTTGATGGGCGAATTGTCATCATACCCTTTTGCATTTTCTTGCGGTGTTTGTAAATATCGCTCTGTGTAAATGCTATCGTAGAATCTCCAATTGGTAACAGGAGCAACCGCAATTCCTGCTTTGAACATTCCATTTCCTTTGGTCATTAAAAGTGAAGTCAAGTAACCACCAAAACTCCATCCCCAAATACCAATTCGATCACTATCCACAAATGGTTTTTTCTTGATGAAGTTGGCAGCGCTCAACTGATCTTTTAATCCAAGATTACCCATGTCTTTGTAAATGCAATTTGCAAATTCCAATCCTCTGCCTGGAGTTCCTCGGTTATCAAAACTAACTACAATGTATCCTTTTTGTGCGAGCATTTGATGCCATAAGTAGTAGGGGACATCCCAACTGTTGGTTACGGTCTGTTTTCCAGGACCGCCATACATATGCATTAATACAGGATACTTTTTTGTTGCATTAAAATCAGGTGGTAAAATCATCCATCCATAGAGACGCGTACCATCTTCTGTGAGAAAACTTACCGTGTCAATTTTTCCAAGATGATAACTTGCTAAAGCTTTTCTGGTGGCTGCATTGTCTTCTAATGTACGTAATAATTTTCCGTCGTTTTGATTCAATGTGCAGGTAAAAGGAGTATCAAAACTAGAGTAGGTATCGGCGAAGTATTTTAATCCAGAGCTAAATTCTGCTTTGTGAATTCCCGCAACTGTTGTCAATTCTTTTTTCTTTCCACTGAGTGTGCTGGAATAAATATGTCTTTCCAATGGACTTCTTTCCGCACTCTGATAATAGACGGTGTTTGACTTCTCATCAAATCCAAAATATTGAGTAACATCAAAATTGCCCGATGTAATTTGTTTTATCATTTTTCCATCAATGCCGTACAGGTAAATATGATTATACCCATTGCGTGTTGAAGTCCAGATAAAGCGCTTGCCATCTTTTAAAAAAGTTAAATCATCCGTGATTTCAATAAACGATTTATTTTGTTCATTCAGTACCACGCTACTTTTACCAGTAGAAACAGAATAAAGAATTAACTCCAATTGATTTTGATGACGATTGGTTCTTTGAAAACTTAATACGTCTGCATTTTGTGTCCATTTAACTCTTGGAATGTATTCCCAATCCGCATCCGTTTTAAAAATTTCTGTGGCTTTGTTACTCACCAAATTGTAGCTATACAAGGCTACAATAGAGTTTTTCTCACCCGCTTTAGGATATTTATATAGTTCTTCCTTCGGATAAAGTTCGCCGTAAGTTGTGAGGTTAAATTCCTTTACATCACTTTCATTAAATTGATAGTAAGAAATATTATTTCCATCCGCTGACCATCCAAAAGCTACATCCATTGAAAATTCTTCCTCGTAAACCCAATCGGTAGCGCCATTAATAATTTTATTCTTTACGCCATCCGTAGTAATTGCTTTTTCTACTTTCGATTTTGTGTCCCAAATAAAAAGATTGTTTTCTCGAACATAAGCCAACTTACTTCCATCAGGAGAAAATGTACCATACATAGATTTGCCATTGTTGGTTACTTTAAAAAGTTTGTTGTTGTCTCTATCAAAAAGATAATAATCCTCTCTTGTGGAATGTCGATAGATCGATTCTGAATTCACACTCAGTAAAATTTTTCTTTCATCTGCACTGAATAAATACGAGCTAAATTCAATCGCTTCTTTAAAAGCGAAAAGTTGTGAAGGACGTAAAATGGTATCTACTGCTTTTCCCGTGCTAAAACTATATTGAATAATGTATTTTTCTTTCCCGATGGTTTCTGTGCTCGTATAAAAATCGTCGTTATTCATGGATTTAAATCCACCAATGGTTCTTGCAAAAAGGGTTGAGCTACCATAAATATCTTCCACTTTAAGCATTCCTTCTTGGGCATTTACGGATAGGAAGGGAAGGTAAGAGAGTAAAAGTATTGAAACAATGGTTTTTAAGTGGATTGGCATATGATTATTATTTGTTCCTCAAACTTACGAAAAATAAAAATTCTATAGGTTGATTTGAGAGCTAAATGATATCTTTGTTTTATGAAAAACATCCTATTCAATTGCCGCTTCCAGTTCGTAATCGCATTAACATTGTTTTTATCCTTTAATTCTCTAGCTCAAGGACCTAGTGGATATATAAAATATAATATGTCTTATACAGAATCGAGCATGACGAAGGAAGAGTTAGAAATGATGCCTGAAGAAACGGAAATGTGGTTCAAAGGAGATCTAGTAAAGCTAAGAATGCCTATGGGAATGGGAATGCAAAGCGATGTATTGATCTTGAAGGATAAAGTGGTACTGTTGATGGATTTGATGGGGAATAAACTAGCCATGGAATCTACTAAAACAGAAGTAGAAAAACAAAATTCTGCTTCCAAAAAAGCAGTTGTTAAGCTAGTAGATGGAGAAACAAAAAAGGTAGCTGGGTATGATTGCAAAAAGGCAATTTTAAGTACTCCCGGCGAAAAAGATATGATTGTATGGTATTCTGACAAAATTAAGTCGAATGGGTCATGGTACTTTCAGATGTCTGAAATTAAAGGTTTCCCTCTTGAATTTTCAATGAAAACAGGAGAAATGAGTGTAAGAATGGCCGCGAAAGAAGTTAGAATGGAGAATGTAGATGATGCTGAGTTTACCGTATCTTCTGATTATAAGGTGATGTCGCAAGCCGATATGATGAAAATGATGGGTGGAAGCAAGTAAAATAAATTTGCAACATATTTGAAATTCTAGTATTTTTGCTTTGAATAACCCCTCATTTTCGGTTTTTATGAATGAATATTTAATTTTAAGCGTAGCAATGACCTTGTGCTTCTTTTCACTCGGTTTGAAGTTGAACAAAAGTGCCAGCTCGATGGAGGGTGTCTTAGGTTATAAGACAAAAGCTTCAAAGCGCAATGAAGACACTTGGTTCGAAAGCAATATTTATGCGGGAAAGTGTTTAATGGTGTTAGCCAGTTTAATTTTACTGTTGTTAGTGATCACCGAAATTTATTTTTCAACTTCGACAACAGCCCATAAGATGTTATATATATTGAGCGGATTTGTTTTAACTTCTCTGACTATAATCTATGTCCTTACCGAACGTCATTTGAAAAGAGTGTTTTTTAGAGATGGGAAGCGTCGTCCAAAGTTTTAATTGATTCTGTTGTTCCAATTTATTGCTGTTCAAAATTAGATTCATTATTTTCGCCATACTTGTTTAACTAAGTTATGATATGCGAAATAAAGTTAGTATTGTCCTCCTTTTTTTATTGATTACTCTTTCATCCCAAGCGGTTGAAATTAATTATATAGTTTCTTTTCCGCAGCCTCAAACTCATTATGCAGATGTAATCATGCAGGTAGATGGAAATAAAGCAGACATTATGGATGTAAAACTTCCTGTATGGATTCCAGGTTCGTATATGATCCGTGAGTTTTCTCGCTTTGTTGATGTTTTTGAAGTGATGGATAAAGATGGAAAATTGTTGAATTGCGAGAAAGTGGATAAGAATACCTGGAGAGTTCAATCCGCAGGTAAATCGAATTTGAAAATTCATTATCAGGTTTATGCTTTTGATTTAAGTGTACGCACAAGTTTTATTGATGATGAGCACGCCTTCTTAAATGGTTCCAGTATTTTTATGTTTATTGAAGAGCATGTAAAAAATCCTGTAACCGTCACCATAGTTCCTGCTCCCACATGGAAAGTGATTTCAGTAGCCCTCGATCGTGTGAATGAAAGTAATCCTTGGAATGTGAAAGCACCTAATTACGATGAGTTGGTTGATGCACCATTCGAAATTGGAAATCAGTTGGTGTTTACTTTTACCGCCGCTGGTGTGCCTCATGAAGTATCTATGTTTGGAGAAGGAAATTTTGATGTGGATCGTTTGAAAAAAGACATGACGCGCATTGTTGATGAATGTACTGCTATCTATGGATCGCATCCTTGCAAGAAGTATGTTTTTTTTATTCATAATATGAATAGCGGAGGAGGTGGCCTCGAGCATAAAAATTCAACAACATTACAAGCCAATAAATGGGGATACACGAATACTTCTACTTATGTTGGTTTTTTAAGTTTGGTAGCTCATGAATATTTTCATTTGTGGAATGTGAAAAGATGTCGTCCCGTACCTTTGGGACCATTTAACTATAGTGAAGAAAATTATACCAGCTTGCTTTGGTTAGCCGAAGGATTCACTGCTTATTATGATGATCTGATAACATATCGCTGCGGTTTTTCGAGTGAGACAGAATACTTACAAACGCTTGCAGGAAATATGTCGTATTGCAATAATCAAAAAGGAGCCGCTTTTCAATCGTTAACCGAATCGAGTCTAGATGCGTGGATAAAGTATTACCGTTCGTATGAAAACTCTGCAAATGCAAGTGTCTCCTATTATACGAAAGGATCAGTAGTAGGTGCTTTGCTGGATATGGAAATTATTAATGCAACGAATGGTGAGAAATCTCTAGATGATTTTATGAAAGCTATGTACCAGGAATTTTATGTAAAGAATGATAAAGCCTACACCCAAGAAGATGTGATGAAAGTGGTTGAACGATTGACTGGAAAAAATATGGATTCCTTTTTTAAGAATGCTGTGAATTCAACGGAGCCATTGCCCATGGATAAAGTAGTTGGTCAACTCGGAATTTCCTTAGTGGATTTGAATGAAAAATCGGTAATCACATTTAGCGGAATCAATTCATCCTTCACCTCCGGAAAATTAATGGTAACTTCCGTAGTGCGCAATTCACCGGCATGGACAACAGGCATCAATGTAAACGATGAACTCATCGCCATGGATCAATATCGCATTGGCGACGATCTCAATAAAGTAATTTCAATGAAAGCTCCTGGTGATAAAGTAACCTTCTTATTAAACCGTAGTGGATATATGAAATCGATCGCACTAACATTATCAAACACGCCGTACGTAAAATACACATTGAATAAGTCAAGCGCCGTATCCGAACAAAAGAGTAAGAATTATAAGAAGTGGCTGGGGGTTGGATTTTAGAGGTTGGATGTTGGATTTTAGACTTTAGATTTTAGACTTTGGTCGCGAAGCTTCGCGATTAGATCTAACATCTAGCATCTAACGGTTGGCGGGTTAAAGTTGTGCCGGGTTTAATCACAAGCCTTTCCCCTCATACCAATGTAATGAAAAAGCAGAAGAGTTAAGCTAGAAGTGGAGCCGGAATGACTTTAACCTGTTGTTAGTAGACGTTTTACTATAATCACATATCCCATTTGAAGTCCAGGTAATGCACTAAATCCTCTGATACTTTTAAGTCAACACTCAAAGAAAATTCATGATTTTTTTTATCCCGTTCAATTATCCCCAAAATTTTTAATACATCAAAATCATTGTAGGATTCTTGTTTAAAACCAAAAAGCTGGAATCCTTTTACATTTCCAAACGAGGCTTTGACATCGTGAATATTCTTTATTAAATCATTTTTGGAATCGGTGTTATAGGACTCGTTGCTGAGAATATTTTTTAATGCTTCTAGATCGTTACTTTTCAAAATTTCTAAAACCTTATTAAGTACTGCCATTTTTTGTTGGGTTAATTCTAATTGTTCCTTGGAATATATTTCCTTGTATTCTTCTCCATTTGTAAACTGCAATACGCTGTGTATTTCAGTATAGTTTTTCTTTTCTTCTTTTAGGTTGTTAAAGAATATGTAAGACATATTAGATGCGACCAAGTCAGGAGATTTTAAATTATTATCTAAGACCTCGGATTTACTTAGTTTAAGTTCGAAATATTTTGTATTTGCCTCCGCCGTTGAAAGCGCTACTCCAATTGAATATTCGCAATAACCACCGTAGAAATCCAAGATTTCTTTAACTCCAGCATTTTCACGGTCTGTAATGCTGATGAAGTTTGAGAGTAGGTTAGTTTTTGTTTCTCCCTCGCGTTTATTATTGCAAGATGCTAATAATAAAAAGGCAAGAACAATTAAATTGGTTCGTTTCATAGGCGTTTTGAAATGGCTCCTAATATCATCTAATAACTAACATCTTACAATTAACAATTAACAATTAACAACTAACAACTAACATCTAACATCTAACATCTAACATCTAACATCTAATGTCTAGCTATTAAAAATCTTATGCTCTATTGCTTTAGAAATTGCTTCACCTGCAGAATGTACATGTAGTTTCTCATAAATTTTTTTGAAATGAGAATTCAC
>JANOPQ010000019.1:0-1556 GCA_031421935.1 Bacteroidota bacterium
AATATATTTTTCATTATTATACCAGATTGTCTATTGAAACGAAAATTAACCAATCGCTTGCTCCAAATCTGCAATCAAATCATTGATGTCTTCAATGCCTACACTTAAACGAATCAAAGTATCTGTAACTCCCACTTTTTCTCTTTCTTCTTTTGGGATGGAAGCGTGTGTCATAGTAGCAGGATGATTTAACAATGATTCCACGCCGCCCAATGATTCTGCTAAAGAAAATACTTTTACTTTAGAAGCCATGTCAAAAGTTTGTTCTACGGATGCATTTTTTAGTGTGAAAGAAATCATTCCACCAAAATCTTTCATCTGTGCTTTAGCAATATCATGATTTGGATGATCAGGAAAACCTGGCCAATAAACTTTGTCTACCTTAGGATGTGCTCTTAAGTATGCCGCGATTACTTTTCCATTACTGCAATGACGATCCATTCGCACATGCAATGTTTTAATTCCACGCAGGACTAAGAAACTATCCATCGGTCCGGGTGTTGCACCACAAGAATTATGAATGAAGGCTAACTGATCGTAATACTCTTTATTGTTAGTGCAAATAGCTCCCATCACAACATCGCTGTGTCCACCTAAATATTTCGTTACGGAATGCATTACAATATCTGCACCGAGCGCCAAAGGGTTTTGTAAATAAGGAGATGCAAAAGTGTTATCCACTACCAACATTAAATTATTGGCTTTTGCAATCGCAGCACATGCTTTGATATCGATAATTTGCATGGTGGGATTGGTTGGTGTTTCCACCCACAACATTTTTGTATTTGCGTTAATATAATTTTTGATATTATTCGCATCATACATATTCACAAAATTAAATTTGATACCAAAGGGTTCAAATATTTTTGTGAACATACGATAGCTACCGCCGTACAAATCGTTGGTGGCGATCACCTCATCGCCGGGACGCAACATTTTAATGATAGCATCACTCGCACCTTGGCCGCTGCTAAAACATAATCCATGTTGAGCATTCTCCAGTGCGGCAATACAATTCTCTAAAGCCGATCGTGTAGGATTTTTTCCTCGTGCATATCCATAACCTTTATTCACACCGGGTCTTTCCTGCACATAGGTACTGGTTTGATAAATAGGAGTCATAATAGCTCCTGTGGTAGGATCAGGATGTTGTCCTGCGTGGATGGCTTTAGTTGCGAAGGCTGCTTTCTCGTTCATTTTACTTTTTATTAATGGTGCAAAAGTAAGAAATCAGAAGCACTCGAAAACACTAGCATCTATCCTGCTGAATATGACTAGCTAGCAAGATCATACGAACTAAAAAAAGAAAGCCTGAAGTCCCGCAGTACTGCGGGACTTCAGGCTTTCTAAATTGATTATTCTTTTTTAAGGATGAATAGATCCGATAAAGTTAAAGATGTTGTTGTCAACGATTGATTGGTCAACGATATCAACGAATCCATCTCCATTTAAGTCAGAGACTACATAGCCGCCTGCGAAATTGAAGATATCATTGTCGATTACACCTTGATCCAAGATATCGATAAACTCATCCTGTGGACTTAAGTCACCACTAT
>JANOPQ010000020.1:0-21326 GCA_031421935.1 Bacteroidota bacterium
AACATGTATCGCATTGAATACACTTTACCTGAATCAAAACATACAAAATATAAACTTCTAAGAATGGATGATGAGCAGGCAGAACTTTACCTAATTATCCAAAAACATTTTTAGGGTGTTGCAACGCTGAAAACAGGAAAAGACAACTTTCATCTACCTGCGTATGGAACATTGATGGTGGATGTGAAAATGTAGATATTTAAATTAATCGACAGCAATTAAAATCAAATTTTCCTCTTGCAAGATTCTCGATTGTATAGCGATAATTGAAAAAATCCAAATCAACGAAAACGAATAAACCTTGATGTGCGACCCCGCTGGTGTCAGGGTATTCTCAGCCCTTTCTAATAAGGTTAAATCCCTCTGGGATTTACTTCAATTCGGAATTTCACTGATTTAAATTCCATTTTTCAAGAATAAACCAATATTTACACAATTTAGAAGAATAAATACCAGGTTTTTGTCTTGTAAAATCTCTTAGTGTATCTCATATCAAAATTAATTCGCTAATTCTACTGCAGAGGTTTTCATATTGCACAAAATGGGATTATCTTTGCACCCTTCTAAAAATACGATGAATATCAAAATTACACTACCCGATCAATCTGTTCGTGAGTTTCCAAAAGGAAGTTCGCCTATGGATGTGGCCAAATCCATCTCTGAAGGATTGGCGAGAAATGTATTGGCGGCGAAGGTGGATGGAGAGATCCAAGACCTGAGCCGACCCCTCGAACAAGATGCGCAAGTGACCTTGTTGACTTGGAACGATTCAGATGGAAAAAATACGATGTGGCATTCGTCGGCTCATTTAATGGCTGAAGCTTTGGAATTTTATTATCCAACTATTAAGTTTTGGGTAGGTCCGCCCGTAGAAAATGGTTTTTACTACGACGTTGATTTCGGTGGAATTGCTTTTTCTGCTGATGACTTGAAGAAGATTGAAGATAAAATGGCTGAGCTTGCCAAGCAAGGCAACGCTTATGTTCGCAAGGAGATGAGCAAGGCCGATGCGATTCAATATTTCACTGAGCGCAACGACCCGTATAAACTCGATTTATTAAGCAACCTTGAAGACGGTAAAATCACATTTTATACCCAAGGAAATTTTACAGATTTATGTAGAGGTCCGCATATTCCCAATACCGGTTACATCAAAGCCATTAAGTTGACGAATGTTGCCGGAGCCTATTGGAAAAATGATTCGAACAATCCCATGCTCACCCGAATTTACGGAATTACCTTCCCTAAAAAATCGGAGTTAGAGGCCTATATCACCATGGTGGAAGAGGCTAAAAAGCGTGATCACCGGAAAATTGGAAAGGAAATGGAGATTTTCACTTTCGATGATGATGTGGGTCCGGGCTTGCCTTTGTGGTTGCCTAATGGCGGTGTGTTGATTGAAGAATTGGAGCGTTTGGCGAAAAAGACCGAGGCGATGGCTGGATATAAACGCGTTCGCACGCCACATTTGGCGAAGGAAAGTATGTACCTCACGAGCGGACATCTTCCCTATTACGCCGAAAGTATGTACCCTCCCATGGAGTTTGATGGGGAGAAATACTACCTGAAAGCGATGAATTGCCCGCATCACCATAAAATTTTTAAAGAGCTGAATTTGAGTTATCGTGATTTGCCACTTCGTTTGGCGGAATACGGAACTTGTTATCGTTACGAGCAAAGCGGTGAGTTATTTGGGTTGATGCGTGTGCGACAACTGCAGATGAACGATGCGCATATTTATTGCACTAAGGAGCAATTTGCAGATGAGTTTAACGCGGTGAATGATATGTACCTCAAGTATTTCCGAATTTTCGGAATTGAAAAATACGTAATGCGTTTTTCTACCCATGAGCCAAGTAAATTGGGACAGAAATATGTAGATAATCCAGCGCTTTGGCTAGAAACAGAGGACATGGTGAGAAATGTGCTTATTGAGTCGAAAATCCCATATATTGAAGTTGCCGACGAAGGCGCTTTCTATGGACCGAAGATCGATGTACAAGTTTGGAGTGCCATTGGACGTGAGTTCACGCTGGCAACCAATCAAGTAGACTTCGCGGTACCGGCTCGATTTGGACTTACTTTCCGTAATGCCAAAAACGAAATGGAAACACCCATCTGCATACATCGTGCGCCGCTTGGAACCCATGAGCGCTTTATTGGCTTCCTGATTGAGCATTACGCTGGCAATTTTCCTCTTTGGTTAGCTCCCGAACAGATCGCTATTTTGCCTATTTCCGATAAATTCAACGGATACGCAAAAAAAGTTTTACAAGTCCTTATAAATTCCGATCTTCGCGGGCTCGTTGACGACCGTGACGAAAAAATTGGCAAGAAGATTCGCGACGCCGAGATGAAAAAGATTCCTTACATGCTGATTATCGGTGAGAAGGAAGAGCAGGAAAACTCGGTATCGGTTCGCCAGCATGGAAAAGGGGATCAAGGATCCTTACCCGTGCAGGAGTTTATCGACAAATTGCAAGCAGAAATAAAAGTGCTCTTGAGCGCTTAGATATAAATTAAACTAACAAATAAAAGGAGGCCACATAGCAACTTTTCCTTACAAACCCGGATTCGGTAGAGGTCGGGGACCTATTAAAAGAGAAGCGGAACACCGCATCAACGACAAAATTAAAGCCACACATGTGCGCCTAGTAGGTGACACGGGTGAGCCTCAAGTTTTGGCTATTGACGAAGCACTCAAGATGGCTGCCGATGCAGGTCTTGACTTGGTAGAAATTGCAGCACAAGCGGATCCACCCGTTTGTAAAATTGTAGACTATCAAAAGTTTCTGTACGAGCGAAAGAAAAAGGAAAAGGAAACAAAGGCCAAGGCCAGCAAGCAAATCTTGAAAGAGATTCGTTTCGGTCCCAATACAGACGAGCATGATTTCAACTTCAAGGTGAAGCATGCTCAGAAATTTCTTGAAGATGGTGCAAAAGTGAAAGCTTATGTACATTTTAGAGGAAGAGCGATTGCATACAAAGCACGTGGAGAGATCATCCTCCTGAAATTTGCACAAGCGCTAGAAGATGTGGGTAAAGTGGAGATGTTACCCAAGTTAGAAGGAAACAGGATGTTCTTACACCTGGCTCCATTGCCAAATAAAAAATCAAGTAAACCGACTAGACCTGCTGATGAGAAGGTAGCAGATAAGCCAAATGCAAAGAAAAGTCCAGTAGAAGCAACTCCTAAAAAGAGCGCTGATATTCCTTTCCCAGAGCAAATAGCTGACGAATCGGAAAATAATAACGAAGCATAAAATAATTGTCATGCCGAAAATGAAAACCAACTCCAGTGCAAAAAAGCGTTTCAAGCTTACAGGCACAGGAAAAATTAAGCGTAAGCATGCTTTCAAAAGTCACATCTTAACCAAGAAGTCGACGAAAGCAAAACGCGCATTAACCGCTACTGGTACCGTCCACACAACCGACGAGTACAGAGTAAAGAGAATGTTAGGACTCGCATAAGCGAACGCACTAACTTCTAAAACTAATTCTAACCCGGTACTTAGCTTCAAGATCCTCCTAAAACAGGACGCTAACGCCAAAAAAACGAAAACAACATGCCACGTTCAGTAAATCACGTAGCGGCTAGAGCAAGAAGAAAAAAAGTTCTTAAGCTCGCCAAGGGTAATTTCGGTTCCCGCAAAAACGTATGGACAGTTGCCAAAAACACTGTCGAAAAAGGTCTCCAATATGCTTACCGCGATCGTAAGACCAAGAAGCGCAACTTCCGCGCATTATGGATCCAACGTATCAACGCAGCAGCGCGTATTCATGGAATGTCTTATTCCCAATTCATGGGTAAAATTCACGCTAGCAATGTCGACATCAACCGAAAGGTACTTGCCGATTTAGCCATGAATAATCCTGCAGCTTTCGAAGCGATATTGAACTCTGTAAAATAATTTAAATTCCTTCTCGGATTTAAAAAAAGGAACCTTCGGGTTCCTTTTTTTTATTAAAGCCCTTCAAAGGTTACGAATTACGAATCGATACGAATGTACGAATTACGAATCTTACGAATACGCGAAATCGCTAATAGCGACGTAGCTATCATAAAAAATCATCCCGCAGTACTGCGGGATCATAAAAAATCAGTGCGCCATAAAAACATAGATGTAGCTACAGAGTATTAATTGTAGACCAATTTTCCTATTTTTGAAATTATGTTGATGCTTATTCCTCGCTATTTACTACTCCTACTTTTCATGTTGGGATTTGGGCTTTTGGCTTATTACAATATGTTGATGGACGACGACCTGGTAATGCTTCGCGGTGTAGAGGCTCACGGCATTGTAGGCGCAACTATAGATCACTACGACAGTTGGAATACACGTTGGATGTCTTTTTTCTTTTTGCATACTTGGATGAGCTTTTGGACCGAAAACAGCTCGCCCCTACTCTATCATCTTTTTACGTTTGGGAGTTTATTCTTTGTATCGGATTTGTTTCTTCGCTCACTACAAGGAAACCAAGGCTTGAATGCATTTACATCATCGAGTGATCGCATCTTGAAATCGGGATTGTTTACGGCGGCTATTATCATTTCCACCTTCCATATTGGCGATACTTGGTTTTGGGTGAATACTTCTACCATGTACGGCTGGAACCTCATTGCATTATTGGGTGCGGTGAGTATTGCCATTCGTCCACTGCGCAATAAGTTTATACATGACAGTCTCATTACCTTCCTCGGGCTTTACGTGGGTGGTGCTGCTGAGCCGGCGGTGGTTTGTTTGTTAATTATTTTAATTGGTGTACTTTACTATAAAAGCGATCGAACGCAGGAATACCGAAACCACATCATCAATTTTCTCATAGGCATGAGCGTTAGTTTTGGCATTGCTTTAGCGGGCGATGGACATAGCAAACGCGAAGCTGCCCTGCCCGACCTCTCTATCATGGATTGGCTTATTCACAGCGGATATTTCAGTGCAAAAATTGCATTCATTCATGCTCCACTGCGCATTTTTTTAGTGTTGACATTGCTCTACCCTATTTTTTCAAACAATGGCAGCACACCTAAATTATCGGTAGGGAAAGGAACATTCTATGCTGTTATGGCCTGGCTTTTTGTGTTGGTGCTGCACACCTACTTCATCACTTTTGTTATGGGGGATTACGGTCCACCGCGGGCTTGGAGCTTTATTAGTTTTGTGAGTGTGTTGATTGGTGCTTGGTGGTCGTTCAATTACGCGAATAAAATTCCGACTGTGGCTGTACAAATTTCTACTTGGTTCTCAGTCTTTATAATTGGCTATGTAGTGTACACTCAAGCGATAGAATTACCAAAGTATTCAACCTATTTGAAAAAGGTGAAGGCGAAAGAAATATTGTTTGATGCGAAGAAGGTACCAAGGTCGGGGTTGTTGCATCGGCTTAGCCAAGAAGTCAGTACGAAGTAATGTACTTCTTGGGTGAGTTTTTATTGAGAGTTTTGGGGGTAACGGGTTTGGGTTGAATTAAATTATTTCAGATAAACAAGAAAGATAAAAAATTGAACAATTATGATTCAACACCAAATCTGATAAATATTTGCTTGTCGCTCATTCGTGCTTCTATATTACAGAAGTATTTTAGAATTCAATTACTTTTTTGTTAACTTTATATTCTCGACAAATAAAAGCACTTTCTGTTCGAGTATCATCGCGAATGTGGCTAACCAAAAATTAATAACTTTTTCGATCACTATTAAACATCAAAAAGACAATAACTTTTAAATAAAAATGAAAAGTACCACCAAACAAATAAAAATCATTTCGGCAGTAATTTTACTGACCATTCTTCTTTCTTGGTTTTATTATGCTCATGAGACTTTTCCACAACCCATAAGAGCAGTTACAGCAATATTTGCTACACCTGTTGCAATTACTTCTGGACTTTCTTATTACTTAAACTTGGGTATTCCAGTCTATAACACACCATGGGCAATTATTCTTTCCAATCTAATTTTCTCAACTATACTTGTGATCATAGTGGTCAAATTGTTCAATAAAAAATAATAAATAGAGAAACAATACCGGAGCTACTTACAAAGTAGTCCAATCCCTTTAAAAAGTCTGTGTTGATCGGAACATTACAATATATTTACAGGGCTAGAATAAACTTGAAGATAGTATTTGCCGAAGAATGAAAATAAATAAAATGACAGCATACTATTAGGAATGAATAATCAACAGGAAGTATAAAAATTTACAACCATGAAATACATCATTTTACTAGCCTTCCTTTTCCTTTCAATGCAACCCGTCAAAGCACAAAAAGAAGGGCAACCTTTAGCGGATTCGCTGGAGCATGTATTAAAGAGAGTGGATATTTCGGATACCGAAAGAGTAGATGTGCTGGCTACACTCGCGTATGAGTACCGCAATTTGATGCCGCGCAAAGCCATTGTATTTGGCGAACAAGCCGAGCTTCTTGCTAAAAATATTCATTACGATAAGAAGTTGGGGGAAATTTATTTGTATCAAGCCTACGCCTATAGTTTTTTTAATGATATTATCAAATCGTATGAGCTGGCCCTATTGGCGCTGAAGTACAACACAGACTATAAAGTGAGGGATGTGTTACCGCTTTCAAAATTGATGGCTGTCCTATGGAATCCGAATGGTTCAATAGAGAAACAACGCAGTGCATTTTTGAAACTATTACCGGAAGTAAATACGATTGAATCTAAAGTATGGTATATCCGAACTATTGGCGGATTTGGGAATGCATTTAATAGTGTGAATGATATCGTCAAATCCGACAGTTTAATTCGATTAGCAATAGCTGAATCCCAAAAATACAATCAAAAATTTATGGAGGCGCATAATCTCGGACGACTCATGGATTCGTATTTTATAAAACAAATTTATGACACCTGTATTTATTTAACAAAAATAACGAATGCCTATTTTGAATCCATCCAGGAGAAAAGAATCTATTCGGAAGGATTGGGAGCATTGGTCGAAATCTATTTAATAAAATCAAAGACCGATAAAAAGTATCTGGACAGTGCTCTATTTTATTCCAATTTATCCCTAAAAAAGGCATATGAAATAGAATATCTATCCAGGATTCTAGGTTGTTACCAGCAGCAATATTTAATTCACAAAGAAAAAGAGGATTCAAAAAATACGGTCCTCTTTCTTGAAAAATTCGTTAGCTTAAATGATAGTCTGTATGGGCAAAATGCAAGAAGTAAATTAGAAGGTATTGCCATCCAACAACGTGATGAAATAGCCGACACTCAACTTCAATTAAAGGATGCAGAAGTTGCTCAGCAAAGAATATATTCCTATGCTGCATTAGCGGGAATTTTTCTGATTACACTTTTACTCCTCTTTGTATTTAAAAATTACAAGAATCAGAAAAAGTCAACGGAAATCATCATTCAAGAAAAACAGCGCAGCGAGGATCTGCTCCTAAACATATTGCCCGCAGAAATGGCGGAAGAGTTAAAAACAAATGGCATCACGAAGGCAAAAGCTTTTACAATGGTCACCGTTATGTTCACCGATTTCAAAGACTTTACAGGAATCAGTGAAAAGGTAAGTGCCGAGTTATTAGTAGATGAAATACACCATTGCTTTAGCGCCTTTGATCTCATCTTACAGAAATACAAAATAGAAAAGATAAAAACGATTGGTGATGCCTATATGTGTGCGAGCGGTTTGCCTGTCCCCTCCTACACCCATGCTACTGATATGATTCAAGCCGCTATCGAGTTTCAACATTATATGTTAGAGCGAAAAAAAGAAAAAGAATCAAGAGGCGAAATTCCCTTTCTACTTCGGATAGGAATTCATACGGGTCCTGTGGTAGCAGGAATTGTTGGCATTAAGAAATACGCCTACGACATCTGGGGCGACACTGTAAACCTTGCAGCACGCATGGAACAAAACAGTGAGTCTGGAAAAATAAACATCAGTGGCAGTACCTATGAATTAGTGAAAGACAAATTTAATTGTGTTCACAGAGGAAAAATTCAAGCAAAGAATAAAGGCGAGATTGATATGTACTTCGTTAGCCATAGCCTTAGCGAAGGTTAATTTTGTAGAAACAGTTTCATAAAATAAGTAGTAATAAAAGAACAGCGCAATTGTTTAAATTATGGGTTTTCAGTAGTCAGTTAAGGCTCCCACCTACCATTCTACTTCGCAATTGCTTCCAAATAAGCGAGTATTTCTCTTCGTATTTACCCAGAACTCGTGTTTTTATGAAAATAAATACATATTAACACAAAGAAATAAGCTTATCTAATACCATTTCTATAAAGTAAAGTATTTATATTATATTTGTTGAAATCCTGTATGAAATCTATCATAGCTCCATTCTTTTTATGTTTATTTCTTGCAGTACTCCTGCTCCCTAGCTCAATAGTTCTATCTAAAATCAATCCTGATTTAATATCCTCTTCTAACAGCACCATTCCTTTTGACCTTCCCGAAAATGATGCAAGTTCTGAATCAAAAGAACCATCAAAGGGAAAGGAATTACGCTCAGCATGGGATGATTTTATAGAAAATCAATTATTATTAAAAATACAATTACTTTATACTCATATTGCTTTTCTTAAAGACGATATTTTTGTTTCCTCAGCCTTTACAAATATTCTCTCTCCACCACCTAAGGTTTAGTTTTTCTTTCTTGTTTTCTTGGTTTCCAAATTCATAGTTTAGTTATAGGAGTTTCTGGCTATAGTCAGATGGCTTTGTTGCATTAAACTGATAACCACATCGAGGAAACAAAATACTACATCTATTTACACTCCTATCACTCTATCAATTAAAAATATTACATGAAAAATAACGAAGAAACATTAATAGGAAGGTTAATCCACTTCTCCAATCCTTTTGATAAACGCTATGAAGATTTAACCAAGGGAAATGTAGCTGGCAATGTAATTAAAGACCTTACTGCAGGATTGATTGTAGCCATGGTTGCCATTCCGATGGCTATGGGTTTTGCAATGGCTTCAGGATTGCGTCCAGAACAAGGAATTGTTGGAGGGGCTGTAGCGGGACTGCTTGGCGCATTATTCGGGGGCTCCAAATATCAGGTGTATGGCCCAACCGCCGCGTATATTCCCATTATCGGCGGATTGATGGCAACTTATAATCACGGATTCTTAATTCTCGCCTCTATTATTGCAGGGGTTCTTTTGATGATTAGCGGTCTTGCAAAATTTGGAAGAGTAATAGCAAAAGTTCCGAATTCCATTGTTGTAGGATTTACTGCCGGCATTGCTGTTGTCATCGCCTTCTCGCAAATGGGAGAAGTGCTGGGCTACAAAAGTAAATTAGGCTACGGATTAACTGAACAAATTACAAACATTTTCAAATATTCAAGTGAGTTTAATGTGTATGCTTTAATCATTGCCATCGTAACTTTTATTATGTGCAGAGTAGCAAAAAAGGTAAGTCCCTTTTTACCTGGACCCTTACTTGGTTTAGCTTTTGGATTTTTCGCTGCAAAAACATTTTGGTCGGACCAAGGCATGATCTTGATAAAAGATAAATTCGGTGCCATCCCAACCGATTTTTTTGTTTTTACAATGCCTGTTCTCCCAGAAACATGGAATGCCCAAATTATTTTTGATTTAGTGTATTATGTTATTGCAATTTATTTTGTTGCAGCAGTAGAAAGTTTGCTTTGCTCGCGAATGGCTGATCGCCTTGCAAATAATAAAGGCACACCCTTTAATCCGAACAAGGAATTTTGGGGTCAGGGAATAGTAAATATTTTTACTCCCCTGTTTAATGGGTTTCCGCACACTGGTGCTTTGGCAAGGACTGCGGTAAGTATAAAACTCGGTGCCATTTCGCCGGTAGCTGGAATAGCAAAATTTACTTTTAAACTTTTGCTGGCTGCCTTTCTTGCTGTTTATCTTGAATCTGTTCCGATGGCTTGTATTGGCGGAATTTTGCTGTATGTTGCAACCAATATGGTAAAAATGGATGAATTGAAAGAAATCATTTCAATGAAAAGCAATGTTCATTTAATGCTGATGATTTACACAGCTGTCATGCTTCCTTTTTTCGGTTTTCTGACGGCTGTATTGAGTGCCATTGCACTTTATATACTTCTGAATTATATGGGAGATCATCATATCATTAAAAAATTAGATGAAGCAGACCACATTTCAAAAGCTTTCAACTACATGAAAGGTAAGAAAAACAATACGGATAAATTTGATTAAACTAAAGCAATAGAAACACTAACCCAAGAAATGCAAATTGCCATTACACCTGCTATGGGATAAGAAGTATTGGTGGGTAGTGATAAGCGGTTTGTATATAACCTGAGAACAATCCGAAATCTATTATAGCTCGCGAATAAAACATTTGACGGGCAATACCTCTTGGCGATAATTCTCAGTTTCTTTGTTAGCAGAACCTCTTCCGAACTGATAGCTGACCAAGGATTGTAAAATGTGTTTTTTGTTTATTTTTCATCGTAGGTACTGTTCAGCAGAATACAAGCTATATTTTTGCTAGCAACTACTCTATTCCATGGATCGCTCTGTCCTAAACCAACTTATGTATATTTGCTTTTACTCCGGTTCCCAGGGATAACGTTAGTGCTAACGCAACAACCTTCAAAACCAGAAAAGAAATCCAAAAAAAATAAAGACGAGAAATGCTTATAAATAAAAAAATCACCTTTCAAGCAGTATGGCTGTTCGGAAGAAAAAACATTCTGCAAACACTATTTCTCAGTTCAACCGTTGTTGTACTTTACCATTTTTTAGACTTTAAAATAATTGCCATACCCTTTTTGCCGGTAGCTTCAATTGGTACTGCCGTGGCCTTTTATGTAGGCTTCAAAAACAACCAGGCCTATGATAGACTTTGGGAAGCAAGACGTTTGTGGGGCGGCATTACAAACACCAGTCGTACTTTGTCGGCCTCTTTTATTTCACTGGTAGACGATAAAACAAAGCAAAGAGCATTTCTTTACCGACATATTGCATATATCAATATTCTGCGATTACAATTACGTAAAACTATTCCCTGGGCCACAAATAAAGAAGATTATCATAAACAAGCTGTATCTGCATCGGAAGAAATAAAAGAATTTGATATAGCCATAAAAGATCTTTTTGTTAAATTAGACAAATCAGAAATATTCGAAAAGATAAAACATAGAGGTAATATTGCAAATCATACCTTGAAGTATCAGTTTGAAGTAGTAACCAAATTGAAAAGAGAAAAAATAATTGACGACTTTGAACACAGTGACTTGACTAAATTATTAGCTGAATTATTTAATTTACAAGGCGGTTGCGAACGCATAAAAACTACACCATTGTTCCGTCAATACAGTTTGTTTAGCCGAATTTTTGTGCAACTGTTTATCTTCCTGTTACCTTTCGCCTTACTCACCGAAATGAGCAAATTTGGAGCGTATGGGATATGGCTTGTAATCCCTTTTTCTGTTCTTATTTCCTGGGTATTTATGACCATGGAACAAATCGGTGAAGCAAGTGAAAACCCATTTGACAATGGTTCTACAGATATACCCATTTCCTCTATTTGCAGAAATATTGAAATAGATATATTAGAAATGCTAGACGAAACAAACCTCCCTCCCAAAATAGAACCCTTCAACGATGTTTTACTTTAATTTCGTAAGCCGAAGTATTGGCGAAGGTTAATTTTGTGGAAATGGTTTCATAGAATGAGTAGCACTTCCTAGAGCTGTTTAAAAACTTTAGGATTGGGTTTTCAATAGCCAGTTCGAAACTCCAACCTCTAACTCTAATTCGCAGTAGCATCAATTTAAGAGCATAATACTATCCTGTTTATCTTGATATTTGTATTAACATGAAAAAAAACCACAAGAATTAATTGAGGAGAAAATAACTTTTGAAACTTTCATTAAGAGGGCAAAATTAAATCCAAATGCCCATCTAATACAGGGCCTAATTTGTGGCTATCGCATTGAAGAAATTGAAGATCCATTAACCAGAAAAAAAGTATTTAGATAAATTAGTGGGCGAATTAGCGAAAGTTAAAAAAATGAAAATAAATTTAAAAGTTGTTTAAAGATCAAGATGAATAAAACTATAGAAATAAATTCTGCTTAAACCAAAAGTAAATATTCCACAACTTGACTTAGTTTTTTAAAACAAGCTTCTATTTACCAAGTTAATTCGGTGAACCATTGAAACTATGATTTTCATCACTTTTTTTTAACCTACTCGCCATTTATTTAATATCTAATTAAGACTGTTCAAATCCTGATTAACCTTGTTCGGGAAAAATTAGTGAGTAGCTTATGTAGTAAGGGTATCTTTACATCTATGAAAAAAATCATCTGAAATGATGATTACTATCAGGATTAGTGGAATTAAATAATAGTATTTTACAAAAAGAAAATGGTGAGTCAAGCAAAATTCTTCCATCATTAATTTGGAAGACGTAAGTGGAGGCGGTAGCGGAACCGACTATCTCACTTTTGAAAAAGTATAAACATTAGAAAAAGAGATGAAAACAATTCAAATGCTTAAACTTTAATTATACATTTTTTATTGTCCAAACATCATAGGAAATATACACCAATCAATATAAGTTAAATTTAAAATAAAAATAATTTCAAATTAAACGTTTGAATTAGTGAAGACTTCTTGAATCACAATTTCAATTTAAAATAATAAACATGAAAAAATCACTTCTCATTATTTCAATTCTCTTACTATTTAACAGTCATCTATTTGGTCAGTATACTATTGATTGGATAAATCCATGTGGCATATTCAATAAAATTGCTGTTACCAGCACAATCGATAATTCGGACAACTTAATTGTTACTGGCTACTATCAAAGTGAAAATATGTACACTAGAAAGTATGATATTAATGGAAATTTTCGGTGGGAGAACATTGACTCTTCCGGCATTCAAAGTTTATATGAAAAACCAATATGGATGAATTGTGATTCCAATAATAACATCTATGTGGTTGGAAAAAGATACGCAATTGGCTCTGGCTGGGAATATCCTGACGCAATAGTCGCCGTGAAATATAGTTCGTCAGGTGTACTTTTATGGAGACAAACGGTTCCTGTTTCAACATTAATTGGGTCTTCACATCCAGACTTCAACTTAAAAAGCTTGGTTGACAATAATGGCAATTTATACATTGGCACAACTGCCGCAATTCCTTCTGGATTTGTATTTATTAAATTGGATTCAGTTGGAAATATTGCATTTGTAAATAACAATACTGTGAATGCTCCTAACGGTTTTACATCAATGCATTTAAAAGACAATATGATTGTTATGACTGGAGGCGGTGCAGGAGCTGTCATAGCTTGGGACACGTCAGGTGCTTTGTTATGGACTACTTCTATAACTGGAGCAGGTTATGATGTTGAAATTGATTCTACTGGCAATATTTACTTATTAGCTTCTATGACGAATCAGGTATCTCCAACAAGCGCACAAGACATTGTGTTGTATAAATTAAATTCTTCAGGCACACAATTATGGAAAAGAAATTATGATTTCAATGGTGCCGATTTTCCTACACGATTTACTTTAGTTGCAAATAAGTTAAGTGTCATAGGTTGGGGAAGTAACAATTCTACTGGTTCCACCTATTTCGATTGGAAAATTTTCCAAGTAGATAGCAGCGGTACGCTTAATTGGAGTGCAGATTATAATGGGACTGCTTCCAATGATGAATATCCATACAATTTAATAGCCAAGCCCAATGGAAAAGTAATTGTTACTGGTATAGGAGGCCCATCTCCTTTTCCACTACAATCCTTATCCTATATACAAATGGTCAATGTAGAATACAGTAACACCGGAGCCAAACTTTGGATAGATACACCCAACGTTTATGGAGGAAGAGGTCTAGCTTGTCACATTGCAAGTGATGGAAGTTTATTTGTGAGTAGCTATTATAATATGACTGCTTATCATTACCTCACTACATCAGTTGGTTTAAACAGTAATGAAAATACAATGCATGAATCTGCAACTATTTTTCCAAACCCATTTCAATCCACTACCACATTGGAATTTAATTTAACGGAACGAAAAAACTATTCCATTTCAATATTTGATGTAGTTGGAAGGAAAGTAAAGAATGTTTCATCAGAAAATCTACAAGTAGGTAAAAATAAAATTACGATTGATCTATCAGGATTTAACAATGGAATTTATTTCTGTCAACTAATATCAAACCAAAATTCACAAACTATAATGCTAGTTAAAAATTAAAAGATGAAAACACTACTACTAAATATAATTCTATTTTCTGCTTTTATCATCGCTGCTGAGGCACAAATAATTAATCCCAATTGGAAATACCTAAGAACCACCAACACAGGCATTGGTGGCGACTACTCGTTTGTGACGGAAGCCGATCGTTGCGGTAATATTTGGACAGGTGGATATCTACCTTTTCATGCACAAGGAAGTTTAGTTCGTTTTAACGATACTACTTGGACATGCTGGAGTAATTTCGAAGGATATATTCCGGGCTCAATTGTTACGTCTATTGCTTTTGATAGCCAAGATGGCGTATGGGTTGGTTGCGATGAAAACCAAAATTTTGGATTACATGGAGGAGTGGCCCATTATGATGGCACCACTTGGCAACGTTGGGATTCCACCAATTCCCCGCTCACCAATGATTATGTTGACGGCATTGTAGTGGATCACAACGACCATGTGTGGATTACCTTTTACAACAATCAAACGGGCGATGGAGGTGTTGCGAAATACGATGGCACAACATGGACCGTATACACCATGGCGAATTCAAACTTACCTACAGAAGAAGTAAAAGACATAGATGTGGATGCACAAAATAATATTTGGATTGGTTGTAACTTAGGATTGATAAAATTTGACGGCACTAATTGGGTCCTCTTTACTTCTGCAAATTCTGGATTGTCGGTAAACAATGGAGTTAAAGATGTAGAAGTAGATGAAGTAACTAACAAAGTATATGCAGTAACTTTTTTTTCTGTTGATGTATATAATAACGGAACATGGACACATATCAACAACACAAATTCTCCTGTAGGAAATGCTCAATTAGCAGAGGTTGATGCGCATGGTGACACCATCATCATTGGTTCGCTGGGAAGCACATCAGCTGCATTTATTTATGATGGGACATCATGGATAACACACCTTGCACCTTACCATGTGTATGATGTTCGCATTGGAGACAATGGCAAATATTGGATTTGTGGAATTGGTTTTCTAGAAAAATACGATGGCACTACATGGACTACCTATGATAAATTCAATACAGGTTTACCTGCCATGCAAAATTACGATGTATTCATTGACAGTAGAAATCGTGCATGGGTTGGAAGCGCACTTAATGGAGGAATCAGTATGTTCGATTGTCCAAATTGGGAAAGTTATAGTCCTTACAATCACAATCACTATCCACAGCCAATTAGCTATACTGGAACAGGGCGAGGTGTAACAGAAGATAGTTTTGGTGATGTATGGATGCTCTATGATGGTTCACCGGGTGGTGTAGTTCAAATACCAAATGGTGATGTTCAAAATTCAGCAGCATGGGTAGTGTGGGATAATGTTACCGCAGGAATTCCGTTGGGATTTACGACACGCATTTGTGCAGATAAATCTGGAAATGTTTGGGTAGGTTCAAGTCTTGGCACCACCGTAGCAAGGTACAGTCATACCACTAACTCATGGACAAATAATTTTAACATCTCTCAGATTGGCGGTGTACTTGAAATTAATTCCATTCGAGTGGATGATTCAAATAATGTGTGGGTTTGTGGAGCTTCAGGGCTTGCAAAATTCAATCAAACCAATTGGACATTTTATACTTCTTTCAATACACCTTTGCAATCAGGCAATGTACTTGACATTGCATTCGACAGTTTAGGGAACAAATGGATTGCCACCGAGCACGGTCTATTTAAATTCGATAACACAACATGGACATTGTTTGACGCTACGAACACCCCGATGTTTGGTGATTGGGTAAATTCAATCGTGTTTGATGCCAATGGAATTCTTTATATTCATGCTGAAGATGCTGTATTTCCTAATGTACCTCAAGGATTGCTTTCCTTTGATGGAACATCATGGACAACCTACACAACTACCAACTCAGGATTACCCGAACAATTTGTTAGAAGATTGTCTGCCGATACGCTTGGAAATATTTGGATAACTACATTTGGGAATGGCATTGCCATTTTTAATCCCACAGGTGTGGTGGGCTATGATTGCTTGAATAAAAGTTTACAACTGTGTTCAACCACTACAGCAATCAACGAAAATAATGCAGCAAACGAAATGGACATGGTTGTTTATCCAAATCCGTTTTCCTCCACAACAACTTTGAATTTTAATCTTAAAGTAAATGGTAAAATAAATATCACCGTTTCAGATGATCAAGGAAGAATTGTAAAAACATTTAATGCTTCTGAATTGAAAAATGGCAGCAACCAGCTGCAGTTAGATTTAAGCGAATTAAATGCAGGAATTTATTTCTGCAATTTACAATCAAAAGATCATTTACAAACCATCAAAATCGTAAAAACTAATTAGCATCAAAGGGTGCTTGCTTTGATAATTTAGAATTATGTTTAGACGTGTTGATTATTTAACGATCAATGCTCCAGATATCGATCAAGATTAGGCTATAACAATTTTATTTGAACACTCAGGATGAATGAAATAGCATTTGGGGTTATTATTATTTCCTTAACTACTGAAAAAGATAAAATTCACGGGAAAGTTTTGAAATTTTACGAGGATACGAATTTCGAATCGATACGAACGTACTGATACGCGAAATGCGAACGAACACGTCGCGAGGCTTCGCGATGCGAAACTAATGCGAAATCATTTCGCTACTAAAATCACTCTTGAAGCTTAAAACTTGAGGCTTGTAGCTTGCTTCCATCCCGAAGCCAAATCAATTCGCCACTAAAAGCAACATTGTAGTAAGAGTCCAAAAACTAGCGTTTTAATCGAAAATAACTACCTTTATAAAACTTAATGAGCGTTGCTATGTTATATCGATAATTTAGTTACAGGGAATCAAACAATAAAAAATGGATGGAATAAATTTTGACTTTGGGAAAGGGTTTATTTTTAGTAAGCATATTCCTAAAGATATATCGCCCTTTGAGCGAATTTTTGATGTTTTCAAAGATCTACTTACCCATTCTTCTGGTGATATTGAGGAAGCTTTTGATTGGCTCAAGATGTTAGATAAAGAATATAACATTTTTACGGACGAATATACCTTCGAAGATTTTGAAGCCGACTTAAAGAAAAAGGGCTATATCTTGGAAGAGATCGAGCCTGGAGAAGAAGGAAATACGGGTGAAGGAAATGGCAAAAAATTGCTGACGGCTAAAATGGAATCGGCACTTCGTGAGTTTGCACTCGACCAAATTTTTGGGAAATTAAAAAAGAGCGGTATTGGGAATCATCGTACGTCTAAACTAGGCGTTGGCGATGAGCGGGAGGGCGAAAACAGAAGCTATCAATACGGTGATGATATGTCGTTGCTCAATTTGACGGAGAGCTTAAAAAATGCGCAAATCAACCATGGAATAAATGATTTACAATTAACCGAAGATGATTTAATTGTTGAGGAATCAAAACACAAAGCGCAGATGAGTACCGTGTTGATGATTGACATCAGCCACTCGATGATTCTTTATGGGGAAGATAGAATAACTCCAGCCAAAAAAGTAGCCATGGCTTTGGTCGAATTGATTCATCGGAAATACCCAAAAGACACGATTGATATTATTGTGTTTGGCGATGAAGCATGGCCCATACAAGTTAAAGATTTACCCTATTTAAGAGTAGGTCCGTACCATACAAATACGGTTGCAGGATTAGAGTTAGCAATGGATATTTTACGAAGAAAAAGAAATACCAACAAACAAATTTTTATGATTACCGATGGCAAACCCAGTTGTGTTCAATTGCCAAATGGTGAGTTTTATAAAAACAGCAATGGATTAGATGAGATGATTGTCAATCTATGTTTAAACAAAGCCGCACAAGCTCGAAAATTAAAAATACCCATCACCACATTTATGATTGCACAAGATCCCTACTTAAGGCGATTCATTGAATTGTTTACTGCACAAAATAAGGGTAAAGCATTTTTAACTGGACTGAAAGGTTTGGGAGAAATGATTTTTGAAGATTACGAAAAAAATAGAATTAAAAAGTTATAATAGAAAAGATATTCGAGGATATGAAGCAAGAAATAACATTTAAAGAACTGAAAGCATCGGGCTATGTGGATCGCAGCATCAACGAAGAAATGAAGTCCAATTTAACTCAAAAATTAAGAGCTAAACTACCCGTTTTTGAAGGCTTATGGGGATACGAAGACACTGTCATCCCTCAACTAAAAAAAGCCATTTTAGCTGGACATCATATTAATTTGTTGGGGTTACGCGGACAAGCAAAAACAAAAATTGCGCGCAACATGATAGAGTTGCTGGATGAATACATGCCCATTGTAAAGGGTTCTGAAATCAACGACAATCCCTTTCAGCCCATTTCTAAATACGCGAAAGATTTGTTAGCTGAGCTGGGAGATAATACACCCATCGCATGGGTGCATCGCAGTGATCGATTCTTTGAAAAGTTGGCAACGCCCGATGTAAATGTTTCTGATCTAATTGGAGACATTGACCCCATCAAAGCAGCTACTCTCAAACTACCATACTCCGATGAGAGAGTCCTCCACTATGGAATGATTCCACGAGCTAATCGTTGCATTTTTGTGATTAATGAATTGCCCGATTTACAAGCAAGAATACAAGTTTCTTTATTCAATATTTTACAAGAAGGAGATATTCAAATACGAGGTTTTCAATTAAGAATGCCGTTAGACATTCAATTTATTTTCACAGCCAATCCAGAAGATTATACCAATAGAGGAAGCATTGTTACTCCCTTGAAAGATAGAATTGGATCACAAATTTTCACTCACTATCCAAAAACAATTGCGCTCGCTCGAAAAATTACTGAACAGGAAGCGCAACTTTCAGCGGTTGACAAAGACGCAATTGTGATGAGTGAAATCGCAAGAGATTTATTGGAACAAATTGCATTTACAGCAAGAGACAGTGAATATGTAAATGCTAAAAGTGGTGTGAGTGCTCGTTTAACCATCAGTGCTATGGAAAACTTAATGGCGGCTGCGAAACTACGATTAATAGAAACGGGGGCCGAAAAAACTGCCATTCGCTTAGTTGATTTTAGCTCTATCATTCCAGCCATCACAGGTAAAATTGAATTGGTTTATGAAGGCGAACAAGAAGGAGCTGCTGAAGTAGCACAAATACTTATTGACGAAGCCATCGTCACCGAATTTGAAAAAATATTTCCAAAAATTCCTAAGTTAGAAAAGCCGAATGTAAAAACTCCTTATACGGATGTCATTGCCTGGTTTAATACAAACACATTAGAACTTAATTATACCGACACCGACAAAGATTTCAATGCTTCATTAAACAAAATTACTCCATTAGTAAAATTAGTAAAAGAGTATTGTCCTGATCTATCTCCACTCGATAAACTGTTTTGCATGGAGATGGTGATTTGGAGTTTATCTATTAATAAAAAATTAGATAAGATGAATAATGAAAAGTCATTTACGTTTTAGTAGGATACGAATTACGAATCGATACGAATATACGAATTACGAATTGATACGAATTTACTGATACGCGAAAAGCGAATGAACACGAAATGCGAAACTATTGCGAAATCATTTCGCTCCTAAATCAACCTTTAACGGACAGCTTGAGGCTTGAGGCTTGAGGCTTGAAGCTTGAAGCTTGAGGCTTGAGGCTTGAAGCTTGAAATTTCTATCCGAAGCAAAATCAATTCGCTCGATAAATCTAAAATCTAACAACCAAAATCTAACCTCCAACAGCTAACCTCACAGCTTCCCTCCCGCTTTCACTCTGGCTAGTGCTAGCTCTACGGTTTTGTAATTGGGATTTATTTTTAGAGCTTTTTCGTAGTCGGCCGACGCTGCAGCTACTTTGCCATGGGTTTCGTAGGTACGTCCACCTTATTTTTTCTGATGGATGTATACATGTCATACATAATTTTCATGTGGGGTGCAGTTAGAACAGCCAACCCTAAAAATACATATCCGGCGATTGAATTTTCATTGATAAACATGGAACTGGTAAAACCAAGGAGTATGATACCCAAATTAGCCAACAAACTAAATAGCAACATTTGTTTGGCAATTGCTTGGTAAGTAATCGTATGTTTTTTCCTGAGATAACGAATGATGCTATTTAACGAGATAACGGAATGCCACACGACGAAGTAAAATGTAAAACCAAGTAGCAACGGTAAATTAAAAAGAATAGTCATAATCAAAGCTAATCGAACCAGAAATTCACCTTTGTCATTCGTATCAAATTGATTGTTCTTGATAAAATAAATAAAAGTGGCTAGGAAGAAGAGCACCGCATTTGCTGATAGCAAGAAATATCGATGCTTGCCAAGCCATTCAAGAATGGGTTGATTTTCTTTGGTGGATTCGAACAAATTTAAAATTGGAATTACGTCCTCAAAATGATGCAGGATGATCACATTTAGTATCAATAAACCATAAGATGCGACGAAGAGTTTTCCCAGGAACGTATCGGTTTTGAATTGAGACAAATCTGTTTCGCCAAAATGGTAGGCAGCAAAAAGGATAAACAGGACCATGCCAGCAAATGGAAATAGAAATAATATCAGTGCAAATAAAAGTAATCTACTTAGATATACAATGAAAAATCTTTTTTTTGAAAACCGCTTTTCAGAAAAGTCTGCAATTCTTTGGGCCACTAGTACATCTGCGGCTCCGTGTGGTACACCGAGCAATAAAACTCCAATCATAAAAATGAAAAACTGCACTTCTAAGGACATTGCTAACAGATAGTGCTGTGCAAAGAGTATGATCAAGCCGAGCAATAAGAGTACAATTTTTATCAAAGCCGAAGTGATTATTAATGTTAAAAAGAGGTGTGATAAAAATTTTATCACACCTTTTGAAGAATCATTTTTATGCGTTTTGACTAGTCGACTTATCAGACTGCGCCAGTGCATAGATCACTAATCCGAAACCAATTTTGTTAATGGCATCTCCAATGTTGTAAACTATATCCATAGAGAGACCCTGAAACATCGGTACTCCAAAGAATCCACCTGCAGTACCAGCGATGTAACCTACAGGATAGATCGCCCATCCTACCAATACAAACCATCCTAAGGTGCGCACAGCTTGTTTCACTGCAGATCCGGCAGAATTTGCAAGTTTTGCTACTTCACCAAACCAC